>JBGCES010001089.1:0-4521 GCA_045106545.1 Saprospiraceae bacterium | reverse complement strand
CTTCGTAGAAAATAAATCAGAAGGACGATTATGGGAGGAGCAATTTGATTTTCACCTCGCTGCGGGTAAAAAGATCACCTTGACCACAGAACCACATCCTAAATACAGCGGTGGCGGAGCGAGTTCCGTAATTAATGGCGTATTTGGTAGTGATGAAAGATACGGTGATGCCGAATGGCTTGGATTTGCGGGGGATGACTTTGAGGCAGTGATTGAATTTGGGGAAACAAAGCAATTGAATGAAATTAAACTTCGCTTTTTTAAAGGAGAAGGACAATGGATTTATCTACCTGCAGGAATTGAAATATTTGCTTCTACGGATGGAAAAGATTATCAATCTGTTGCTCAGCATGGAGCAGTTGAAGGCGATAAAAAAGTTATTGAAACTACTCTTGCTTTACCAAGTGTGGATGCCGCTTATATAAAAGTGTTAGTCAAAAATTTTGGTATTATTCCAGAAAAGCGACAAGGTGGTGGGAACGCTGCATGGTTATTTGTAGATGAGGTAGTGCTGCGTTAATTAAGTAAATTTTACGTATTTGTTTTGAGCATTTAAATTGCTCACTATGAATGATTTACCACAATTTATTAATCAAAACCTGTACCGTCATATGACGGTACAGGTTTTGTCAATTCATCTATTAATTCAACACTTTTTTACCATTTTTACTAGAATCAAACTGAATCGTTTTTGCAAGACTCTCGCCGCCTTTAATACCAAAATCCAATGTCCGAATGGGGAATGGAATGGAAATATCCTGCTGGTCAAAAGCATTTTTCAATGCAACAATCGCGGAACTCCGAGCAACTAGGAAATCTGATTGGCGACTATCGCTCAGCCAAAATCTGATTGTGAAATTAATAGAACTATCACCAAATTCTGTGTAATAAAAATCTATTGGGCGTTTTTTATCATAATCAACGTGCTCCCTAATTGCTTCAACTGCTATTTTATTTACTTTATCTAAATCATCTCCATACGAAACGCCACTACTTAACGCGACCTTCCGCTGTCGAGTAGAAGTGTAGTTTTTAATAGGAGATTGGACGATCAATCTATTAGGGATAATAATTTCTTCTCCGAGCGGTGTTTCTAATCGAGTAGAGCGCAGTGAGATGTGTCTAATCGTACCTAAAAAGCCGTTCGTTTCTACCAAATCACCTATCTGATATCCTCCTCGAACCGACATCATAATACCAGAGAATAAGTTGATCAGCGGATCTTGCAACGCCAAACCTACTGCCAAACCAACGACCCCAGCACCAGCGAGTAGAGATGTCAATGCGGTACTTAAATTTAAAATACCCAGAACGATGAAAAGCACAATCAGTAAAAATACGCCAGTCACTACATTAGCGATAATATCATTGATGGCAGCATGTTGACCACTAAATCTTTTTAATCCGCGCGTGACATATTTTTTTATAAATCGGGATAAGAAGATCCCAATAGTAATTACTAAAACTGCCAAGATAATATTGGGAATCGCTACTATTATTTCATTGACCCAGCCCGCTAATTTTTCCTGTAGGTTATTAAATGATTTATTAAACTGTGTCCACATGTCTCCTAAGTTAAATTTCATATATCGTTCTTACGTTTTTCAATATTAGTATATACTCTTCTAACCGTTATTCGGTCGAGATGTTCAGTATAAAAATTTAGACAAAAAAAAGGCTTCCAAAAGGAAGCCAAATTAATACAAAATTATGTCGGATGATAAAACAGTCTGATAGGTGATTAATACATAACAGTCTTAATGGTAATTAATAAATAACAGTCTTAAAAATAATATTATACTCGGCTAATTTGAGCCTTCAGTTTTTTACGAGCTAAGAAAATTCTACTCTTAACTGTTCCAATCGGTATGTTTAATTTTTCAGCAATTTCTTGGTATTCCCAACCTCGGTAGAACATCAAGAAAGGCACACTGTACATGTCTTTCATGTCGTCAAACAAGCCTTTGATTCTTTCCAAGCGCAAGTTCATCTCGCCTTCGTTAGGAATTATATTTTTACTTTCAATCGCAAATGAAAACGTTTCAATTGGCTCGCTTACGTGAGCACGACGCTTGTTTTTGCGATAGTTATTGATAAAGGTGTTGCGCATGATGGTCGTGATCCAACTTTTGAAGTTAGTTCCAACTCTAAATTTGTCCAAGTTTTTGTAAGCACGTAAGCTAGTTTCTTGACACAAATCTTCCGCGTCAGTTGTGTTTTTGGTTAAACGGAATGCAAATGAATGTAATAGTCTGTTTAAATCGTTAAGCTGGGTGGTGAACTCTATTTGTGACATCATAATTATAAGAATAAAGATTAAAAAAAGTAAAAAAGAATAAAGATTATACTCTATACTATTCAATCGGTATGCCAACAATTATAAACAACTCACTATCAGCTACTTATGTAAATACTTAAATTATCCCATTGATTTTATTTAATCATTTTGATTTTATTTAATCAAAAAATCACACAACTTTATCTTCAAAATATAATGGCGGCTCGACAGGGGATATTAAGGGAGCGATTTTTTAGCTTTTTCCGATGAAAAAGCTAAAAAATCATCAAACTGCTCGGCTAAAAGTATTAGCTAGACTTTCATTATTGTAAAGCGGGTCTAATGCTGCACAGATATTTCTAATAAAAGGTTTTCCAAGTTCCGTCACTCGCAACTCAAAGGGACGACGTTCTATTAATCCATCTTTTTCCAATTCATCCAATCGATCGAAAGCGGCATAAAAAGTATCGCTCCGCATTTCTTCATCCATCCAATCCGTTTTAAAATTACACATCAGTTGAGTAATGTGGTGACGAATAATTTGCTCATCTTTTGACAATAAATGTCCACGAAAAAAGGGTAACTGCCCTTTTTCTATTATATCTTGATACGCTTCAACTCGTTTTACATTCTGCACATAAGCAGTCTGCGTATCACTAATCGCGGAGGTTCCCAACCCAATACTGACTCGCGTTTGACAAGGTGTATAGCCCATAAAATTACGGTGCAATTTACCCGCTCGCTGTGCCTGATATAAAGCATCCGTAGATAAAGCAAAATGATCCAAACCGATATTTTTATAACCTAAATCCAACAGCAGTTGTTCGCCCAGATCTTGCAACGCCTGCTTTTCTTTGCCTTGTGGCAAATCTTCTACGGAGTAAGCACGCTGGCTGGGGCTGAAATTTGGTACATGCGCATAACTGTAAAAAGCGATCCGATCGGGGCGCAATGCCGCTACTCGTCGGAAATTCTCTTTGATGTGTGCCAATTTTTGTTTCGGTAATCCGTAAATCAAATCGTAATTTATCGAATAGCCCAGTGCCTTTGCTGCTTTAGTAACCCGAATCACATCTAGAACCGACTGTCGCCGATTGATCAACTCCATAATTGATTTCGCAAAATCTTGCACGCCGATACTGATGCGATCAAATCCATGTTGGCGTAGCGTCAATAAGTGGGTAGTCGTCGTCGTTGCGGGATGCGCTTCAAAACTAAAAGCAACCTTGTCTGCTTTTTTTATGGTTTTAAATAGATTTTTTAAGAGGTAATCTAAGTTTTCTGCACTAAAAAAAGTTGGCGTTCCTCCTCCAAAGTGTAGTTCCCTCAATTGGACATCGGTCGTAATTTGACTACGGTACAATTCCCATTCTTTTAAAATGCTATCTAAATAAGGTCGCTCAACGGCGTGATTTTTAGTAATCCGTTTATTGCAGCCACAGTAGGTACAAAGCTGTTCACAATAAGGTAAATGGATGTACAAACTCAAATTACCGTCCGCTTGCAAACTCGCATTTAGTCGCTGCAAATAATCCTCATTAGCAGGAATTTCATCTTGCCAATGTGGAACCGTAGGATAACTAGTATAGCGAGGAACAGGGACGTTATATTTATTAAGTAGCTGCATGATTTTAGTTTTAAATTTCCACAAAGTTATTTTCTCACACTAACGATTAACGTGATCAAAGTCACACTCCTATTCTAATTTATCTCACCTATCACCAAATCTTCCTATCCTACCTTTGAACCAGTATTAGACAAGACTAGTAAAATGATAAAAAACACCATTCCTCATAACATTGATACCCTTTGTAGTCACTGCGGTGAATACTGTCTGGATGATGAGATTCAACAGGAAGCGCAGGTATTTTGCTGTATTGGCTGTCAGACCGTATATAATTTATTAAATGCTGCCCAGCTCACTCACTTTTACGATCTCAAGGAAACTAGTATTCCTTTTAGCAAACCAAAAGCGATTGAAGACTATGCTTATCTCGACGATGAAGAGATTTGCACTCAACTCCTTGATTTTCAGGATGATCAATATGGAAAGATAACGCTACACTGCCCACAAATCCACTGCACAGCTTGTATGTGGCTATTGGAAAATTTACACCGCTTAGATAGTGGCGTACAGCGTTCTACCGTTAATTTTCTAAAAAAGGAAGTCAGTATTCTTTTTATCCAAGAAAACAGCAGTGTCCGCAAAGTAGTCGAATTACTAGCAACACTTGGTTACTCCC
>JBGCES010001088.1:0-7624 GCA_045106545.1 Saprospiraceae bacterium | reverse complement strand
GCGGAAGGAAGCAGATTCATTTTCGTAGCAGCGGTAATAGTCATTCTTATACAAATATTTACACTTCGTAAAGCGATTATGACATTTAATGCCAAAGAAATTCTTTCCTTCCTTCGCTAAATCGCTACTCCCGTAGCCCGTTTCTAACATCGCCTGAGCCAACGTTATGCTGGCCAGCACGCCTGAGCGCGACATCTCCTGTTCTGCAAGTGGGCGGTAATTTTTTATAAAACTGCGCACATGTGGAGGTGGACCAAAGTGCATAAAAAAAAAAAAAAAGTAATGATTATATTGAAGCAAAAAGGGTAAACTAACCAAAACCAGAAAGGTAAATAACGTCTTAAAAAAACGCCATTTTTTAGTAAAGAAGCGGTATTTCATTATTTTCTCTTAGTATAAATTTACGAATCGTGCGCGACGAGTCCGAATAAGATTCCGTTTTAATCAAAAAAATTAAAATAAAAGTTAGTTTTTGCTACCTTAGTGTATCTTTGCCGATAAGTATGTTTTTTTGCTTGTAGCAAATAAATATAGTAGAAATCAGCGCAGCAAAACAACTTATCTCGTCCAATTAAATCAGGTCAATATCTGTATTCCCAAACATACAAATCACTTAGCAAAGTTACCTTTTTATTGATAAATTTATTCAAATTACACGTGAGAAGCATTCGTTAGAATAGCTTCCTATCGTCCGACAATTACTTTACGAATCTATGAAAAAGCTCTTATTATTTCTTCCTATCCTACTCATCGCAGTCATCTTTGCTTGTAATCGACAGACTTCTACTGTGCAAGAATATGACTACGATCGCCCGCACGATCCTTGGGTGTTTCGTTCCGTTTTAGATGGACAAGCACGTATGGTCACGCTTGCGCTCCACGATAATATGTGGGCGGCTTATAAAACGGATAACTCTTCCTTATATAAAGTGTGGAAAGGCGGCGTTAATTTCGATGGTGCAGTTTATACCACCGTTCACGGGCCACAACCAAGTTCAATTGGTGACGCGTGGTTTGTTAATAAATACGAAAATCCGTGGCTGCAAATAACGGGCGATAATACTCAACCCGTCAAGAACGTCCAGTATCGTGGTCATGCTTTTAACGCAGGACAAGTGACTTTGCGCTACGATTTAACTTTAAATGATGGCTCAATGGTGCGCGTAACCGAGCGACCTGAATTTAAAGAAAAAGAAGGTGGACAGCAAGGTTGGGAACGGACATTTACGACGGAGAATGTACCAGCGGGAACAATGATTGGTTTGAAAACTAACGTAAGTTCTGTTGCTACGGAAGGAAATGTGAGCACCGAAGGCGGCAAATTTACAATAGAAAATAAAGGCGAACGCAAAGCAAAAAAACTCGAAGCGCTTGACTTAGATGGTATTTTAAAACTCGCAAGTAATAGTTCGACGACCTTCACTAATTATTTTGTCAAGTATCCACTTTTTGAAAATGAAAATAAAGTAGTTGGTGCGGAAGAAGAGGAAGAACGCCCATTGGGTTATCGTTTGATTGCACGGAGTGATTGTAAAACGTGCCATAATACTTTTCGTAAAACAATCGGCCCAGCGTATATGGATGTTGCAAAACGTTATCGCAACAATCCCGATAATGTGACGATGCTTGTTGGGAAAGTCATCAACGGTGGTGCAGGAAATTGGGGCGAAGCAGCCATGTCTGCTCACCACGATTTGGGTAAGGAAGATGCGACGGCAATGGTCGATTATATCATGAGTCTGGATGCCGAAGAAGAAGCGGAAATGGTCGCAATGGAAGAAACGACTACCCCCGCTGAGTTAGAATTCTCTGAAACGGGAGCAACTGTAAAAGACAATGATTTACTACCTGGACTATACTTGAAATTCTTTCAAACAGGACAGCCATATACTAAGATTGCGGATATTAAATGGGACGCAAAACCACAATTTCAAACGATTATTCCCAATGTAGAAGCTACGGATGGTGATTTGGCGGAGGCAGGTGAAAATTTTGCTTTGGATTTAATTGGCTACATCAATATTCCGAAAGATAATAATTATACGTTCCGCTTAGCGAGTGATGATGGCTCGCGTCTGACGATTGGTGACCAAGTAGTTATCGATCACGATGGCTTACATGGCGCGAGTGAAATGGATGGCGAAATGGCATTACGTAAAGGCTATCACCCGTTCCGCGTGCAGTTTTTTAATCACGGCGGCGGTAAGAATATCGTTTTAAAATGGCGATCTTTTGATGACAATTCATTCAAAGCAGTTCCGGCTGCTTACTTTGTACATCATAAAGACGAACAGAAACCGAGCGAATTAGTAGCTGGTCCACTAGGCGGAGCAAAAACAAAAATTCCAGGTGATGAAATGTCTCTCGATGGAGTGCATCCGAGCTACACGTTAACACAAGCACGTCCCGAAACCTTTACACCCAAAGTAGGTGGAATGGATTTTTTGTCTGATGGACGATTGGTATTGAGTACGTGGGATGCGGAAGGAGCGATTTATATTTTAGATAATGTAGCGCAGGGCGACCCGACAAAAATTACGACCAAGAAAATTGCGAAAGGATTAGCTGAACCACTAGGCATAAAAGTAGTGGACGACGAAATTTATGTTTTACAAAAACAAGAATTGACCAAGTTAGTCGATACGGACGGCGATGATTTTATTGATGAATATCAAACCATTTCTAATGCTTGGCGCACGTCGGGTAATTTTCATGAATTTGCTTTCGGTCTAGTCTATAAAGACGATCATTTTTATGCGACTTTAGCCATTGCCATCGAACCAGGTGGTGCGAGTACGCAGCCACAAATTCAAGATCGCGGTAAAGCCGTTAAGATCAATAAAAATACGGGCGCACTCGAATTTATCGGACAAGGACTACGTACCCCGAACGGTATTGGCATTGGTGTGGATAACGAAATTTTTATCGCCGATAATCAAGGCGATTGGTTGCCGTCTTGTAAAATTTTACATCTCCAAGAGGGTGCATTCTTTGGCGGACGTGCCGTAGATTTTGCAGGAACGGAAGGTTTGAAAATGACTAATCCCGTGGTTTGGTTGCCACAGGATGAAATTGGGAACTCGCCGACCACGCCAATTCTCTGCCAAGATGGTCGCTACCAGGGACAAATGATTCACGGTGAAGTGACGCATGGCGGCGTAAAGCGCGTTTTTGTAGAAGAAATTGATGGTCAGTACCAAGGTGCAGTTTTCCGTTTTATTCAAGGATTAGAAGCGGGTGTCAATCGCATGGTGTATGGCCCCGACGGAGGTTTGTACGTAGGTGGAATTGGTTCTACGGGTAACTGGCGACATAATGGAACATTGTGGTATGGCGTACAACGCTTAGAATATAATGACAATCCTGTTTTTGAAATGCTCGCCGTTCGCGCGAAAGCAAATGGATTAGAAATTGAATTTACTGAGCCACTAGCGGAAGGTATGGGCTGGGATGTAGGCGAATACAATGTAGAACAATGGTGGTACGAACCAACGGAAAACTACGGTGGACCGAAAATGGATCAAGAAGATTTGAATGTGAAATTCGCTACTGTTTCGGCGGATCGCAAGCGCGTCTTTTTGGAATTGGACGGTATGAAAAAAGAACACGTTTTATACGTGCGTTTACCAAATGATTGGGTAAGTTCAAACTACAATTCTATTTGGTCAACGGAGATGTGGTACACCATGAATGTCATTCCAACGGAGGCAGGAACAATTGCCGAAGCCCCCGCACCACTGCCGATGAATACCTTAACTGCTACGGAAAAAGCTGATGGTTGGAAACTACTGTTCGATGGCGAAACGACTGCTGGTTGGAAGAATTATAACAAAGACGGCATTGGCGCAGCATGGAAAGTGAAAGATGGTATTTTGTATCTGGACACCAGCAACAAAGGTACAGGTAAAGACGACTGGCAAGCAGGCGGCGGCGACATCATGACTACGGAGCCGTACGAAGATTACATTTTAGAACTAGAATGGAAAATTGGCAACTGTGGCAATAGTGGAATTATCTTTAATGTACATGAAGTAGAAGGCTTTGAATACGTCTGGCAGACGGGGCCCGAAATGCAAATTTTGGATAACACTTGTCATCCTGATGCGAAAATTGTCACTCACCGCGCAGGTGATTTATACGATATGATTGAAACCAGTCTCGCGAATGTCAAACCCGCTGGACAATGGAATAAAATCCGCTTGGTTAACAACGGAAATAAAATGGAGCACTGGCAAAATGGGCGCAAGGTCGTCGAATATGAATTACTCGGCGAAGAATGGAAAGCCATGGTTGCCAAGAGTAAATTTAATGGTTGGGAAAAATGGGGCGAGACTTCTGGCGGGCACATTGCATTACAGGATCACGGCGATCCAGTCTTCTTTAGAAATATCAAAATTAAACCACTTTCTAACAAACAAGTACAGTAAATGGAAGCAGGGTAAAAGGTCAAGGGGAGAAGGGGTCACTTCTAACGTGCCCCTTAACCTTTCACCTTTTACCTTTTACCAAAAAAATTAATTATGGATCAGACTATTAATCGGGATCGTTTATTTCTCGCCAGTTGTGTCGCTTTGATCACGACGGCGATGACCTTCGCTATACGGGCGGGTATTTTAACTGAATTAGGAACAGAATTTCAATTATCGGACACCGAATTGGGTTGGGTGAACTCCATGGCATTTTTGGGTTTTCCCATCGCGATGATGATTGGTGGGTTATTATATAATGAAGTTGGGCCGAAGAAGCTGATGTGGGTGGCATTTATTAGTCACTTACTGGGATTGGTATTGACGATTACAGCGGGCGGTTTTTGGGGATTACTGATTTCTACTTTCTTTATTGGCTTCGCTAATGGAGCCGTAGAAGCGGCGTGTAATCCGATGATTGCGGATATGTATCCCGATAAAACCACTTCAATGTTGAATAAATTTCACGTTTGGTTTCCTGGTGGTATCGTAATCGGGTCGTTGGTGTCGTTGGCGATGTCGGGTATGGGCTGGCAGGCGCAAATTGGTATTATGCTAATTCCGACGGTAATTTATGCCTTCTTAATTTTTGGACAAGAATTTCCAAAAAGCGAAAATATTGTCAGTTCTACCGCAACGAATATTCAGAGTTTGGCTTCACCGCTATTCTTATTCATCGCTTTATGTATGACGATGACCGCAGCGACTGAATTTAGTACAACGCAGTGGGTAGAAAAAATCCTTGGTGGTTCGGGCGCGTCGCCGCTGCTGGTACTAGCATTAATTACGGGTGTGATGGCAGTTGGTCGCTTCTTTGCGGGCCCAATTGTTCACCGCTTCAATCCAACGGGTGTATTGTTGATTAGTGCAATTGTTTCAACTTTAGGTGTCTTTATGGTCAGCCAAGCATCGGGCGCGATGGTCTATGTTTCTGCCGTTGTATTTGCCTTAGGTGTTTGTTATTTCTGGCCGACGATGATTGGTTTTACGGGCGAATATATTCCTAAAACAGGTGCGCTTGGTATGTCGCTAGTCGGCGGCGCTGGTATGTTCAGTATGACCTTTTGGAATCCCGTGATCGGCGGTTGGTTAGACGAAGCGCGGATGACTGCGGAGGCAGCGGGATTGAATGAAATGGAGGCAGGCATTTTAGCGGGGCGCGAGACCTTGCAACGCTTAGTTGTGATTCCAGCTATTTTGATTGCGTTATTTACGATTCTGTATTTTTGGATGCGGAATAAGACGGCGGAGCATGCATAATGGATTTTGGTTAATCCAATTTTAAAAGAAAAAGGCTCAAATACCAGGTGTGTATTTGAGCCTTTTTTCTTTTAAAACTATTCCCTCCCCTCAAGCGCCACCAACAACTCCTCCACCTTTTCAATCCGCTTCCCAAAATCTTTTTTAGCGACATTTTTATTTAAAAAATAGAGAATAACCGAAAAGAAAATACTTAATCCTATGGTACAAATCATCCATACTTCTTTTCCTTCCACACCGTAAAAACCAGCTACAAACAGCAGCATATTTGCCAAAAAAGGACCGATATACCACCAAAATATACTTTCTAAAAGATGCTGTTGTCTTTGTAAATATGCCTTGGTTTCTTGTAGATAGGTGAGGTAATCATCGGAATAAGCAGAAGGTTTTGATTGTCGTGTTTTGAGTAGTTTAAAGGCGACATATATGGCCCAAACAACTGTTAAGCCCGCGCTGATTTTAGAAAGCAAATACGGAATGGTAAAACAATAATAAGCAAAAACAGGTACGATAACGATTACCGCCGCAATCTCCCGCGCATCTCTCCACCAAATACTTCTATCAAAACGCTGTACGCTATTTTGCATTTCTAATAGTAAACGACTCTTCTGAAATTTTACTTTTTCCTCTTGTGGCGAAGACAGCCAAATATTTTTTAATTCCTCTTCCATTATAATTTATTTTTTAGCCGAGATACAGGTTTGTAATTTTGTTCTAATTCTTTTCAATTTCACGGCAATGTGATTCTCGGTTAAGCCAGTAATCTCGGCAATTTCTTTATGGCGTAAGCTTTCCAGATGAAGCGTAATTAATGCCCGATCTGTTTCATTTAACTGACTGATACAATTGCGCAATTGAACTAATCGCTCCTGAACAATGGATTCAGAATTGGTTGTTTGATAAATGAGCAGTTGATCAATTTCCAAAAAATCATACTTCTTGCGCAGTCGTTTCTTGGCTAATCCTAAACACACATTGACGGTAATTTTATACATCCACGTTTTGAGCGAAGATTGTTGTTTAAAACGTGGAAGCGACTTCCAAATATTAAGCAGCGCTTCCTGCAATAAGTCTTTCGCCGCCTCTTCGTTTGATGCATAAACTGTACAGACGCGGAGTAGCGATTCCTTATGTTCATTCAATCCAGCTAGAAAAATATCTTCTAGTTCGTTCTTCATATCTTGTTATTGGTGATGGTCTTTATTGGGTTAGTTGGCGGAATTGGAAAAATATGACAGTTGGGCGTAACTTTTTTTCTACTTTTGAATTTAAACGCAGCGAAACATAGTTTTTTAACATAAAGGCATAAAGTTCATAAAGACCCAATAGCTGATTATCAATGTTCTGTATGCCCTATATGCCTTTATGTTTGCTATCAAATCATGGTTGTGTTGTACTAAATATTAAAGATCAATGGCAAAACGCACTCAAATCCTCCGCCCCCACGCCGAGCAACTCTATAAAAAAGAACTCGCCTATTTAAAGAAAAACGACGACCGACCGCGTCCCACCAATTGGCAATTATCGCCCCAAGCCGTGGTGACTTATCTCCTTGGCGGAAAGATGGAAGATGGTACGGAAATCGAGCCCAAATACTTTGGGAATCGGCGTTTGATGGAAGTTGCCGTGGCGACTTTGGCGACGGATCGCGCACTGCTGTTGGTCGGGATTCCAGGAACGGCGAAGACGTGGGTATCAGAACATTTGGCGGCAGCCGTTTCGGGTGATTCTACTTTGCTCGTGCAAGGGACGGCGGGGATGAACGAAGATGCGTTGCGGTATGGTTGGAATTATGCGAAATTATTATCGGAAGGACCATCGCAGAATGCCGTCGTAGCGAGTCCCGTGATGAAAGCGATGCAGGATGGAAAAATTGCTCGCGTAGAAGAATTAACGCG
>JBGCES010001087.1:0-20115 GCA_045106545.1 Saprospiraceae bacterium | reverse complement strand
CGGCCAATACTAAGTAATCTCGTTTTGAATTTACCGCCCTTAAATTTTACCCTCTGTCAAAACGATGATTGATAAAACTAACAATTCATTAAAAGAAATAGATGTGCGTTTGCAAAATATAACGGCAAGTCAAAAAACTATGGGCGATAAAACACAAATTCTCTTAGTAGAAGATAATCCAGCAGATGTACAGTTGATGCAATTAACGATCTCAGAATTTACCGATGAGGTTCAATTGACTCACTGTGCTGATGGTTTAGAACTACTTCATACCTTGCCTCATTTCAATACTTCTGATATTCAGCTCATCCTCTTAGACTTAAACATGCCACGTATGGGTGGTATTGAAACATTAAAGCACTTAGCCCAAAATCAATCTTGGAGTCAGATACCTGTCGTTATTTTCACTTCTTCTGCTCACCGCGACGACATCGAAGTCTGCTATGAACTAGGCGCGAATGCTTACGTCAACAAACCTGTCAATTTCGATGATTTCACCAAAGCTATTCATAATATTTTAGAATTTTGGACGGAAGTCAACATTTACAATAGCTTTCAATAAATCCAACCTAACGATTTTTCCTCTACAATTTGGCTCGGCATTTGCTATTAAAAAAAATATTAATGTCACCTCCCGTTAATCGGCATCAGCTCACTATTTGCTGTATCCGCAGTGGAGGTTGAAACAGTTGATAAAAATATCACATTTTATTGGTTGATTAATATACCTTTTTCGGGCTTGCCATCCTTTTTCCTATCCAGTATGAATTGTTTAACACTAATTCATCGTGCATAATGAATATTTCTCCTCCAGTTAAGTATTCATTACTCCATTTTTTTAACTCACTTTGCACGACGTTGACTTAGTTGTTTTTTATTGCACTTATTACACATTAATCATTGATTGCCAATGGTTTAAATACAACAAACGCATAACAGACACAGTAAAGAATAAAAGCTTGCACTGCTGGAAACAACCTCCTACAGTTGCTATATTCTTTTGTCTTTTTAATAAAAGATTACCTACTGTACTACCTACGGGTCGTCACAGGTGATCGAGATGATAATTGTTCAATAGTCCCATGAAAAAGCGCAGCAGCAACTTTTTTTTCTTTGCTCTTTACGCGCTCAACGTATTTCTATTATGAAGAAAACTATACTCGGCATGCAGCAGAATATCACCTATTTTCTAATTCTGACCTTGCTCATTTTTACCAATTCCATTCGTGCTGACGATTTCGGATCACGCTTATTTTTGCAACTCAAACAGCAAATTCAGCAAAAAATCGCTGATGCTGCCTCTACTGATTATGCAGCATTATCAGCAAAAAACTCAAATACTAGTTTTCTTCCAATAGCTCCATGTAGCGGCGGTGCAGGTGAGATTGGAGGTAGCGTTTTTGGAGATTATAACAAAAACGGTCTGGACGATCAAGTCGGTGTAATTGTTGGGGCAACCGTCACTTATTACGAATGTGGAACCAATGGAGAGAGTACTTTAGCAGGTACCGCTGTCACGGATGCCAATGGTGAGTTCACTTTGACGGGTCTAACGGACGGCTTGCAATATCGGCTGGAATTCACACCCCCTGGAGGAGAAGGATTAACGCCTGGTTTTGTTGGTGACAATGGCACTGAAGTCCAATTTATTACTGCTCCTGCCTGTAATGTAAAAGCAGCCTTTTCTAATCCATTCGATTATTGTGAAGATACTGGTAATCCATTGATGTTTGCGACTTGCTTCGTCAATGCAGATCCTTTTGCTGCCAATTCACTGGTAGCTAATGAAGAAACTATTGTATATTTTGAATACCAATCTACCGAAAACTCTCCATCTGCCCGTACGGTAAGCGTTGCTTCCGAGACGGGTTCTGTTTATGGTTTGGCTTACGCCAAATCACGTGAGTTACTTTTTACTTCCGCTTTCGCTAAACGGCACGTTGCTTTAGGTTCAGATAATTTGGGAGCTATCTTTACAGTTGACGTAACGGATCCAGACAATGCAACCGTAGCAACTTTAGTAAACGTCAATAATATTGGTATTAATGTCGGTACTTTACCAGATAATGCGACCCGTGGTTTAGGTCCAGATCCTGCTAGTCCTTCTAACGACCCTGATGCTTACGATGCAATCGGTAAACGCGGAATAGGAGCAATCGTACTTTCTGAAGATGAAAATACACTATGGCTAACTAATCTAAATGATGGTCTGGTTTACAGCATCGACTTAACTGATTATTACGCCAACGGAACGACTCCTACATCCAGCGAAGTCAATTCATTTACCATCAATGCCGCCTCCGCTTGTACCAATGGAACCTTGCGTCCTTTTGCCATCAATTTATACCGAGGCGATATTTATGTAGGAGCAGTTTGTGATGCGGCATCGGGAACAGCAGCAGATTTATCCGCAAAGGTTTTTCGTTTAACTGGGACTACTTTTAACGAAATTGCGGATTTCAATATCGGCTATACTAAAGGTTATGCGGCTTTTAGTGGTGATTGTGAAAATAATCCAGGTTGGTATCCATGGCGAAGTGATTTACCAGATCCATGTTTAGGCGACATTAATAACTCTGCCTCTGTCTTTATGGTAAATCCTACACCCATTTTATCAGGACTTGAGTTTGATGTAAATGGCGATATGGTTCTAGGATTTACAGATCGTTTTGGACACCAAGTAGGTTACCAAAATTATCCTCCTACTGGCACTACTCCACTGATTAATACCATTAGCGGCGGTGATTTATTACGCGCCTCTTTTGATCGTAACACTGGTAATTATACTTTAGAAAATAACGCATCTGCGGGCGGAATTACTACCGCTGGAGCTGATAATATGCAAGGGCCAGGTGGCGGAGAATATTATTATTTTGATGTTTATGAAGGTGGTAATAATAGCCAAACAGGAGACAATCAACCACACCGAGAAACCTCACAAGGAGCAATCGCTTTCTATCCAGGTTCAGGTGATGTAGCGACTACTGCACTTGATCCCTATAGCACTTCATTAAATGCTGGTGGAATCAACTGGTTTGAGAATACTACAGGAATGGTACGTAATAACTCAGGTTATCGACTATATGTTACGGTAGGTTCTAATAGTTCTTCTTTTCAAAAAGCAAACGGTCTGGGCGAAATACTCATCCAGTGTGAAGATAGTGCTCCTGTACAAGTTGGTACTTACGTTTGGGATGATGCCAATGGTAATGGCGTACAAGATGCCTGCGAAGCAGGAATGGATAATATCAACGTCGCATTATTTGATGACGCTGGTACGCAAATGACAACGGGTACAACTGCAGATGGCGGGTACATCTATTTTGACTCGCGTACTACCACTACCCTACTCCCCAATGCTACTTACTACCTTGTCTATGGAACAGGCGGACAGTTTGATACCGACGCTATGACGATCAATAACGATCGCTCGTTAACAACGGCAGATAATGGCATGGGTGCAAATGCTGATTTTAATGATTCTGACGCTACTCTAGCTGCAGCAAATATTGCTGGTGGCGCGATTACAGGATTACCATATATCGAAGTAGTACTCGGCGATGCAGGTTCTGTTTCTCATAATAATGGAGCAGGATTTAAAGTATTATCTGGAATTGGCGGCGAAGTATGGGAAGATAATAACATGGATGGAATATTAGATGCCACTGAATTTCCAATTGAGGGAGTGACTGTTACTTTACACGATGCCAACGATGACTCTGTTCTTGGTACGATGACGACCAGCACTGCTGGTGTTTACTTCTTTCCAGATATTATCGCAGATGATTATTATTTAGTTTTCGATCCCAGCACCAATACCGCAAATATTAATAACTATCAAGGCACTTTACAAAATCAGGGTGACGGCACTAATGATTCTGATCCAGATGCTAATACTGGACGCACCGCAGATTTCTCTTACAATCCCAATAATGGAATAGATAACGAGTTCGATGCTGGATTTTTTGAACCCATTACCGATTTGACTGGCTTTGTTTTTAATGATAATAATGAAGATGGAATCCAAGCAGTAAGTGAATTTGGAATTGAAGGCGTTACCGTTACACTTTTTGATACCAACGACCAACAAATCGGTCAAGTGACTACGAACGCAGCGGGTACTTATACTTTTATGAACGTACTAACGGGTAGCTACTACCTCGTTTTTGACCCCAGTACGAATAACGCTAATATTCCTAATTATCAAGGTACTTTACAGGATCAAGGTAACGATGACACCATTGATTCCGATCCCAATCCAACAAATGGACGTACCGACAACTTCTCGTTTGATGCTACCAATCCAGGTGCTACGGACGTGGATGCTGGATATTTTATCCCTGGTGCTGCGATCAGCGGTCTGGCATTTGAAGATCTTAATAATAATGGAATTCAGGAGTTTGGTGAATTCGGTATCGCAGGTGTGACCGCTACTCTATTTGATAATAATGACCAACAAGTCACGCAAACCACAACTGATTTTACAGGTAATTATTCTTTTAATAATATTCTACTAGGTACATACTATATCATTTTTGATGTTTCAACTAATGTTTTCAATGTATCTAACTACCAACCTACTTTACAAGATCAAGGTGGTGATGATACCGTTGATTCCGATATTAATGTGAATCAACGAGTTAATAATTTCACCTTCGATCCTGCTAACGGCGACTTATCAAATATTGACGCGGGTTACTTCGAACCGACTTTTGATATAAGTGGCTTTACTTGGTCAGATGATGACCGCGATGGTATTCAAGACACTGGCGAAGCTGGAATTGGTGGCGTAGTCGTTACGCTATTTGACAGCGGTGATAACCAAGTCGATCAAGCAACCACAAATACGAATGGAACTTATACCTTTTTAGATGTAGCGATGGGTGACTATTATATCACTTTTGATGCCGCTAATAACGATAACAACATTGATTATCAAGGTACTTTACAAAATCAGGGCGATGGTACGAATGACTCGGATCCGGATCCTAGCACTGGGCGTACTGCCACCTTTACTTTTACTGGTGATGCGGATAATCCTAATGTAGATGCTGGATATATCGTTCCTACTGCCGATTTGACGGGTTTTGTGTGGCATGATTTAAATAAAGACGGAATCAGAACCAACAACGAACCAGGGATTGCTGGTGCAACAGCTGAGTTGTTTAATACAGCAAATGTTTCGCAAGGAACAACGACAACGGATGCTAGTGGAAATTATCGGTTTAACGACCTCAGTGCCGATGATTATTACGTACAGTTTGACGTATCAACTAACACCGCAAATATTACGGACTACATGCCTTCACCGCAAGATCAGGGTAGTAATGATGATGTAGATTCGGATGCAAATCCAGCTACTGGGCGCACGGCAAACTTTACTTTTAGCCCTACGGAAAATACGCCGTTAATTGGTGCTGGTTACTTTCTGGAAGTAACGGGTTTTGGCAATATCGGAGATTACGTCTTTGTCGATTACAATCAAGATGGTATTCAGGATATTGGCGAACGTGGATTAGGTAAAGTTCCAGTCCGTTTAGATGGTCAGGACAATGCCAATAATCCTATCCAACGGGCGACTGAAACCGATCCGAATGGTTTTTATATGTTTACTAACGTGCCTGCGGGTACTTATACGATTACCTTCACACTACCTACCATCTATGGTGATATGATTCAATTTTCGAATCAAAATGTTGGTAATAATGATGATATTGATTCCGATCCTAATGCGGATGGTGTTACCAATAGCTTTACATTAAGTGGCGGTCAGAATTTGATAAATTGGGATGCGGGTATCGAAGATCGCGATCCACCTGTGGTAGTTAATCCACAAGGAGAAGTCACCCTCAATTGTGACGATCCTGACTTATTCGACCCTGCAAATATTGAATTTAGTGACAATATAGATCTTGCTGAAGTCATTGATATTCAGCTAGAAGAAGAAATTATCAATCCTGATGGTAATGCTTGTAACGGCGAACGTGTCACCAGACGTACTTGGACGGCAACTGACCTTTCAGGCAATGTAGGGACATTTATTCAAAATATTATTTTATTGGATAATACGCCTCCGACTTTAATGTTCACTCACCCTGATTTAGCTGACGTGATGAATGGCGATACCATTTATACAGAATGTACCAACGATCTACCGTTTGGACGAGATGATGTAGAAGCATTCGATTTGTGTTCTGATGTGACCATTGATTTTTATGATTTTGTGGAAAACGCAGGAAATTGTCCTACGGACGGCTTTATCTTTGAAATGGTTTGTACTTGGACGGCAACCGATGATTGTGGTAATACGACTGAGTTAACAATTACGGTTTTCTTTCAGGATACTGAAGCTCCTGTTATTGAAGGTATTCCAGCAGATATGACGGTTCAGTGTGGAACGATTCCGCCACCTCCTGCCAGCGTGACCGCAACCGATGTTTGCGACAATAATGTAAATATCACTTTCATGGAAACCCGCCAACCAGCGGATACTTGCTCCACTTACAACTTAATTCGCATTTGGACAGCTACGGATGATTGTGGGAATACAGATTCGGGGCAGCAAGTTATCACCGTCGAAGTAGATGACTTAGCTATCAATGGTGTACCTGAAGATGCTAATGTACTTTGCGAGGAGATTCCTCCAGTAGTTATGCCGACGCTTTCGGGCGATTGCTACAATCCGACTTTGATGTTTGAGGAGACGATTTTAGGTGATACTTGTATGGATCACAAAATCATTCGCATCTGGACAGCAACCAATGATTGTGGTCAAACCGTACAAGAAATACAATCCATCTTCGTAACCGTACCCGAATTAGAGATTGAAAACGTACCTGATAATACTACCGTAGATTGCGATGAGATTCCTGAACCCGTTATGCCAACGCTTTCACATGAATGCTACAATGGCATGATTGAATTTGAGGAAACTGTACTTGGCGATACTTGTCAAGAATATAAAATCATTCGGACTTGGCGCGCCGAAAACGACTGTGGTCAAATGGCAACTGCCGTGCAAACCATTACAGTCGAAATACCACCACTAGAGGCAGAACCCAAAGAAGATATGATGCTCAGTTGCGACGAGGAAGTTCCGCCCGCTACTGATCCAGAAGTACTAGAAAGCTGTTTCGATTATGACATCACCTTTTCAGAAGAAACCAGTCAGGGACTCTGCCCCGATGATTATACAATTGAACGCGAATGGATCATTACAAATACTTGTGGCGAAACGGAAACCGTAGAACAGATTATAGAGGTACGCGACACAACAAAACCTGAAATAACACTCGACCATCCATTCCTTAATGGCTTGGAAGAAAGTGGTGCAACGTTCATGTTTGACTGTGGCGAAGAAATTCCATTAATCTTACCCGAAAACGCTACAGCATCTGATAATTGTGATCCAAATCCAGACATTGAGTTCTACGAAGAAATTGAAAATTCTGCTAACTGTGCTCGCGATGGCTATGTCCGCCGCATGCGCTGTGGTTGGATTGCCACGGATCGTTGTGGTAATATGTGTGAAGTAGAATTCATCATTCTGATTACAGATGAAGAACCACCCGTCATTGAAAACTGTCCCGATGACATCATTGTGAATCTATTTAGTGGCGAGACAATTCCACCGATTCCAAGCGATGTGACCGCTACGGATAACTGCGGAGACGTATTTGTACTTTTTGCGGAAAGCAGAATTCCGAATGACGACGACTGTGGTTTTGTGCTAACGCGTACCTGGACGGCGATGGACGATTGTGGTAACACGACAGAATGTGTGCAAGATATTAAGGTGAATGATGCTTGTGATTGTCCCAATATTCTAGTAGATGAAGTACGCGCTGTCCCCACTAGCTGTGGTGAACCAAACGGTGCTATCTTTATTGAAACTACGGAATTAGAAACGTCTTTCACTTACGAAATAGTCCCTGACCTTGGAACGAGTAATCTCCCTGGTAACGAACGCTATAATTTACCTGCGGGTACTTATTTGGTATTAATTTACCGCGAAGGTGCAGATGATTGTATTGAAAAAACCTACGTCAATATTCCCGAAACCAATTGTCAGGATACCATTAATGTAACGATACTTAATGTTCCTACTGAGGTTTGCTTGAATGATGAAGTTTTTGATTTTACAGGTACGATTACCTCCACGAGTATTTGTGATGCAGGTAATCCCAATACTGTAAGACTAACCAACGTCAATCAAGAATGTGTAACGTTGACTCCTAGCACAGGTTTTGTTGGCACATCTCCTGATTTACTCTGCGTAGTGCAATGTTTCAACGGAGATCCGAATCAATGTGACACCACCTATATTCGAGTTACGGTGGATCGAGAAGATGTGACGTGTAACCTACAAGTCACTTCCAATGTAACAAATATAGATTGTGACAATCCAACTGGAAACATTAGTTTGACCGTTACAGGTAACGTAGGTCAATTGACATATCAATGGACACCTAATGTTTCCTCTAGCAGTCAAGCGACTGACTTAACTGCGGGAAATTATCAAGTCGTAATCTCCGACTCAGAAACAGGATGTAGTACGACAGAGAACTATACGATTTCAGGCAGTGCCGATGGTTCCATTACTGCCGCTGATTTAATTATCATGGGCATTGAATGTCCTAATGGTAATACAGGTGATGGTGGATCTATCTCTTCTGCCAGCAATCGTCGTTTCCGCGTACTCGGTAGAAATGGTGTAGATTTCGGTTTGACACCTGTTAGTGATCTACCAGGCGGTAAATATGAAGTCTTCTCTGAGGAAGGTTGTGAAGGAAGTGTCATTGTAGATATTAGCACCCCCGACCCTTGGCAATTTGGCTTGAGTACGACGCCCGAAAGTTGTGCAGGTAATGACGGAATAATTAGTTTAAATATTGATGGTGGTATAGGTAATTTGACTTACGTTTGGACGCCTAATGTATCTACCAATAATCAAGCAACTGGATTAGATAGCAATACGGATTACAGCGTCCAGATTACGGATGAACGCGGCTGTGTATTGACCTTGACCGATTTGAGTATCACCTCCAATTGTGTAGATGGTTGTACTGCCGATGCTGGTTTAATCAATACAACCGATGATCGCGTGATTTGTAATCAGGACGATACATCCAATGAAATTAACCTCACGGCGATCGGTAATAGTGGGGAATACCGCTACGTAGTGACGACTACAGAGGGCACTATTTTAGATATTACGACCCAATCTAGTTATGACTTTTCAGATGCAGATGCGGGCACTTATCTAATCTACGGCGTTGCGTTCAATGATAACATACCGAACCTCACAAACGGTACTAACATCAATGAATTAACGGGCTGTAACGATATAAGTAATCAAATTGCGATCACTTTACTCAGTGCTGACGAATGTAGTCAAAGTGGCTGTACAGTGGATGGAGGAACAATTACGACTTCTGGTAATTTAATGCCTTGTACGAGCGATGACAGTCCCGATGTTATAACTATTTCGGCAACCAATACTAGTGGTCAATACACTTACGTATTAACGGACGATAATTTAATTATTTTAGAAATAAACGATACTCCTTCGTTTGATATTGATGGACGACCAGCTGGCATGTATCGCTTATGGGGATTAGCATTTGATAATACAATTATTGGAGCTACAGTCGGTTCTTCCGCAGGCAATTTGATGGGCTGTTTTGATTTGAGTAATGCCGTAAATGTCAGTGTAATTAATGATTGTGGATCGAATGATGGATCGTCAGTCGATAGTTCGATTGGCACTTATGCCGGCACCTTAGATGATAATATTTGTATTCCAGTACGTATCAATGGCTTCACTGAAATCAGTAGTTTCCAATTTACTTTTGGTTACGATGGTTCTATCATTGATTTAGTAGAAATACGTAATATCAATCCCGCACTGACGGATTACAATTCACCAGATGATTTCACTGCTAACCCAATGGGCATTTCTACCTCTTGGGAAACATCAGCAGCCAATGGAGTTACCTTAGCTGACGGTGCAACGTTATTTGAATTGTGTTTCGATTTAGTAAGAGTAGGAACTTCCGATCTTACTTTTATTGATACTCCTACCGAAATTAATTTCACTAATGCGGATGGTGAAACCGTAGCGTTAAACGGAATAAATGGAAGCATTACTGTATCAGAAAATACACAATCGACCGATTGCGAAGAACTATTCACAGCGGAAACACTTCTGTTCCCCGTGAGCGAATGTAATGAAATGGCAGCGGTTTGCTTGGATATTCCGCTGCGGGAACTAGCAGATTATACGATTTTCCTTGGAGGAGAAGAATATACAAATGGTTTGCTCGTCAATTGTGATTTTGATACAACTGTCTCCTATAATTATGCGCAACTAGCAAATGCAAACGAGTTTCGAGTAGATAGTTGGGTTGTTGACGGTACAGCTTACAATGGCACATTTACCAGTGTTGAAAATTTAGTTACGGCAATGAATGACTGGGATAGTTCAAGTAATGACTGGACATTGGCTGCGAATCAAACCATTACTGGAGGGAGTTCAGCTACAAGTTACGGTGCCATTGAAATTACGATAACGTCAGATAATTCACAAATTAGTTTAGGTTTGACGACCAACTTCATACCGATGGGTACGGAACTTCAACTCGGAGTAGGCACTCATCAACTGAGCTTTAATCGCGATGCTAATTGTGGTGACCAATTAACCATAGTCGTCGAATGTCGTCCAAATATTACTAAGGATACAGAAGAATACACGTTGAATATCAATGAAACTGAACAAACCTGCATTGATACAACTCAACTGCCAGGCATTGTCACTTCGATTCAACTGACTTGTATCAGTACCAGCGAATGTGAATTTGTTGAATTTCAGGAATTTGATGGTTGTGTTGAGTTTACTTCGGTAGATGTGGGTACGGATACTGCTGAAGTTATTATTTGTGATGATTTGAATTTCTGTGATACAACTTGCATTGTTGTCAATAGTGAATTTCAACAAACTATTCCATTGGCAGTTGATGATGAAGTCACTACCAATCAAAATATTTCTGCAACTATTCGGGTCATTGAAAATGACCAAATTAACGGCGAGGTCACTACTCTAAAATTAATGGAAACACCCGATTTTGGCGCAGCTGAGGTCATGTCAGATAATACGATCATTTACACGCCACAAATCAACTACTGTGGCGAAGATCAAATGATGTATGAAGTCTGCAATGGTGCAGGCTGTGATGATGCAATGATTAACATAACCGTAGATTGTGGTGCAGTATTAATTGAACCCGAACCATTTACAGGCTTCTCTCCAAATGGCGATGGAATCAATGATGTATTTACAATTAACAACATCGAATTACTACCCGATAATCAACTTACCATTTATAACCGCGAAGGCGTACAAGTTTTCAAAGCAGCACCTTATCGCAATAATTGGAAAGGCAAATGGGGTACATTAGATTTACCTGATGGTACATATTTCTACCTTTTAAATTATAAAGGTGGAAAAGTGATGAGTGGTTATATCGTAATTGCTCGCTAAATTGGCTACACCACGGGGCAGCGGAAAACTACCCCGTGGTTTTCACTAGAGCTTGTCTAATACAAAAAGGCTGATCTCCAACGAGATCAGCCTTTTTATATTTCGAGGTATCTAAGCAAGCAATTTCACTCGCGCCACACTTTAATAATACTGCCTACGAAGACGATTAAAATTAAATAAACCATAATACAACGTTTAGTGCCTGAGAACCGTCAAAAACAACTTCCTAATTTCCAAATGATTTATTTTTCCAACATGGGTTGTAAACCTATAGAAAAATAATCAAGTGAAAAACTTCTATAAGGAAGTTCATTTTTTGACCAATATTAGTACCTCAGACGGATGAATGGCAGTTGCAAATATTAATCCGTAAGAAAAATAATTAGAGCGCAGTTACTAAGAACAAAGTAACTGGTTTTTTAATGCGTTTATAATTAAAACGTCTAGCTAGGGAGCGGCGTTGCTTCTCAATTTATGAAATAAATGTTAAATTATCAATGAGCATTTATAAAATAAATGGTATTGCAAATAAGCTTATCCACGAAATCAAGATGATAAAAATAGTCAAAACAGAACGTATTGTAGTAAACATGATATAAAAAATTAATGCGGTTTACTATTAAAACTTGATTTCTAACTTCGTTGTTCGTTTTATGTATATTTTTTTAATAAAAATCAACAGACAGGAAACGTGTTGACACTCCTGCTCTAATCGCTATGACCATTATGATGGTTGAAAATAAATCTGTAGAGAAAAGTACGATGGTGAGACTACGGAACGAAGATGTAATAAAACTGAGCGCTGGTAGAAAGTTACACGTTAGGAGACATTTCCAATCACATATAACTGTTCTAAATTTGGCTGCGGTTTGCCGCCCAAATCTTCTAAGGTAATCGCAAACGCCTGTGGCGCTTCGATAAACGGCACATCGACAAAAGCCCCCGCTTCGATATTGACATCAAAAACACCCATATCAACTGGTGTCCCATCTACAATTGCCCAAAGCTGATATTGCTTATTGGAAGGAGGTGCTGGTAGATTGATGACATCCAAATAATTTTGTTTTTGTTCTTCATTCCAGTGAACAGCAGCAATCGCTTCAGGGTGCTGTTCTGTCCCTTTCATGATAATACTTCGATTATCGGGATTACGAATAATATCGAGGCGTTGTAGCAAGATGTTATTCTGGGCGTTAATAGAGTCACAAGTGAGTTGAACTTGTTCTGATTTTTGATCCGCCGCGATAATTTGTTCTTTTAATTCCGTATTCTGCGTAAATAAATAAAACGCATATAGTGCTGCTAAAGCAAGTAGTCCACCAAGCGACCAGTTAATCGCTTTACTATTGCTCGTAGGGCTAGCTGAGGAGGTTATTTTTTGAGTGGTTGTAATACGACTTATTCGTTGTTCAATCTTTTCTTTTAGGTGCTTGGGCGGCGTAACCCCTTGTAATTGAGCATACTGCTCTAAGGCATTTTCAATCTCGGTTATCGCAGCTTTGATTTCGGGATACGCATTGGCATATCGTTCTACTTCTCGCATTTCTGCAACAGGAAGCAACCCCAACGCATAATCCTCTAAAACCCCTGATGATATGTAATTTTTAATATCCACTTATTTTTAATTCATTAAAGACAAACAGTACATAACAAACAGCAACAATATACCGCCTAATCGTTTTCTAAGTTCTCTGATTGCAATTCTCACTCTAGATTTTACAGTACCCAATGGAATTTCTAACTCTTTTTCTACTTCCTTTTGGGTATATCCTTGTAAATAAATTAAATCAATTACGATACGGTATTTTTCATCTAGGCTGTCTAATACCTTTTTCAATCCAATGTGATCAATTTGAGTTTCTACACTCAAGTTTCTATCATTAGATACGGAATTTTCTATAGGAACGGATCTTTTTGACTGTCGATATTTTGCAGATCGAATTTTATCAATAGCCGTGTTACGTGCAATATTGAGTAGCCAAGTGAACAATTTGCCCTTGGTGGAATCGTAAGTAGTAGCATTTTTCCAAATTTTTACAAAGGCCTCTTGCATGACGTCCTCAGCTATCGTTTCGGACTTTACGATTTTGGTAACAACCCCATAAAGAGCAGCACCATACTTATCGTATATTAGTCCAATAGCTTGCTGATCTCCTTGTTGAAGTTGCTGAATAATGCTACTGTCCTGATGTAAAGATGGATTCATAATCGTTCAGGTACCTGCCGCTGTAGTTGTTGATGTGTTGAAATAATTCGCAATTTGTTAAGGTTAAGAAATATTGTTAATGACTCATAGTAACTCTGCAGCTTGGTGTTACAAATGTAATTTATTTTAGAAAGAAGATACTACTTTAGGATAGGAATGATTAAAAAATCTAAATTATCCTATTGCATTATATTTTCTTTTTATTTAAAAAAAATTAATTTTACGTTTTACACTATTGTATTGCCGAAATAATTAACGTTCTCTGACAAATCTAGTGTCAGACACAAAATTGTTCGAGAAAGCGATCGTAGAGTAGCGTTGAGAAATTTTTTGGCTGACTCTTTCACTGGATTTGTCAAAGAACCATAATTAATAAAGCAATTTAAGTTTTAAAATTATCTATTGAAGTATTTTATATATTTTTAAAACAAAAGATTTCTAACTGATGTTAGAAGTCAAACGACCCAAATTCCGGTAAATCAGAACTATCACTCTTTCTTTACACTTCTATCCTACAAGGCAACTCTTGCATTCTATCTAACCAACACAAAGAGTGATACTTCTTTATTACCTACCTTTTAGAGTAGCATTACAACTAAATAAAGTATTAACAACCAATACATTACGACTGTAATTGCACAATACTCATCAAGTTTTTTTGTACAAAAATCATCTACATCTTATCCTGAATCAGCACGTACATCGCGCTATCTGCTACTGCTGTATCTACCATCAATCGATTAAAATTAAATTATGAAAAACGTTTTCCGCATTTTATTTCTTTTATTCATTACCGTCTGTTCAACTACCATTACTGCACAAAATATAGCTTACAACGCACAACTTTCAGGACAACAAGAAGTACTGCCCGTGGTGACCGAAGCCAGCGGTCAGTTCTCTATTAATAGAGTTGGTAATGTATTGACCGTAGATGGATCATTCGACAACTTGAGTGATAACTTTAGTGCAGCCCACATCCATACTGGGTTTGCAGGACAAAATGGAGGTGTATTATTTACTTTATCAGCTGTAATAAATGAAAGTATGCGTAGCGGAACATTTCTCGCAGCGACTAATACCTTCACCCTGACTTCTGAGCAAATGATAGCACTCGACAATCGTAATTTTTACATTAATATTCATAGTGTTGCCCAACCTAACGGAGAGCTCCGTGGGCAAATATTACCCGATAACGATGCAACTTATATGAGTACGCTAACGGGTAGTCAAGAAGCGCCTGCCGTCCTTTCCAGTGGACGAGGGGCTGCTATTTTAGAATTATCAGGTACACAACTAACTGTCTCAGGCGCTTTTTCTGATTTAGATAGCAATTTTGATACGGAAGTCGGCGCACATATTCATATCGGTTTAGCAGGAGTAAATGGCCCAGTAGCGAAGGCGCTAAATATTACTGTTGGTAGTGATAATCGTAGTGGAGTTATTGATCCCGATCTAAATAGTTTTATTTTAACACCCGAAGAAATCATTGCATTACAGACCCGTGCCTTATATGTAAACGTACATTCGATCGGACAACCTGGTGGCGAATTACGTGGGCAAATCACTCCAACTGTCACTACTCTTTTCCGTGCTCATCTGTCTGGTACAAATGAAAATCCAGTAGTCACCTCCTTGGGTAACGGTACTATCATCGCCGAGTTAGACGGACAAACCTTAAATCTTTCGGGGGCATTTACCGACTTGAGTGAAATGCCAACCGCAGCCCATATTCACATTGGTTTTGCTGGAGAAAATGGCGGTGTTTTGCACCCGCTAACTCTTACTTCAGTCTCCGATAATACAAGTGCTATTTTAGCCGCATCTAATTCTTTCACTCTAAACCCTGGTGATATTTCGAGCCTCTTACGCCGTGGTTTTTATATTAATATTCATACTACTACTCATCCCAGTGGCGAAATACGCGGACAGTTGCTGCCACTGAGTCAATCCGTTTTTAATGCTCGATTATCGGGTACAATGATTCGCCCCGTAGTAGAAACATCCGCTAACGGCGCGTTAAAAGCAGAACTACAAGGCAACCAACTGATTGTAACGGGTACACTCGATAATTTAGAAGGCCCTTTATCTACTGCTATTCAGGGTGGAGTAATTGTTCATGTAGGTTCTGCAGGCTCAGAAGGAGCCGTCAGTTTTTCCTTACAAGCCATGTTGACGGATGATAACCGTAATGCTAATTTCGAAGCGAATATGAATACTTTTACGCTGACGGATACTCAATTGAATAATTTAATCAGCCGCCGAAATTACGTGCAAGTTTATACCAATCGCAATCAAATGGGGGAACTACGCGGTCAATTTCTACCTGACGCAACCACCTACTTAATGGCAGAATTAAGTGGTGCGAGTGTCATGCCCGCCGTGAATACCACAGGAACGGGTATGCTTATTTTGGAAATAAATGCAGAAAGTGCCACAGCAAGTGGTTCTTTTGATGATTTAACAAACAATTTTAATGGTACTGCACAAATTCACAATGGACTAGCTGGCAGTAATGGTGATCCCGCCTTCTTTCTCAATGCTACGGGCGCGGGTACTACTACTGGGGTGTTTAGCGTGGATGATAATACCTTTGCCCTCACTCCTTCCTTGCTCAACGAGTTACTCAATCGATCAATGTACGTGGATTTGAATACCGCAATGCATGTAGATGGAGAAATTCGAGGACAATTCCTACCATTAACTACCCAATATTACACTGCTTATTTAGCTGGCGCAAATGAAGTACCAACGGTAACTACTAATGCTTTAGGTAATGTAAAATTAGAATTAGCGGGAACGCAATTGCGCGTCAGCGGTAGTTTTAATGGTTTAAGCTCGGATTATAATCCGATGATTGGTTCCCACTTACATATAGCACGTAATGGAAGAAATGGTGATGTAGCCTTTGCACTCACTCCCACGCTGAGTTTTGATGAACGCAGTGCTACTTACCTAGTTGCAGATAATGTTTTTGACTTAACTGATGCACAAATAGCAGCTCTAGAAGACGGACAATTTTATGTGAATATCCATTCCGATAATCAGCCTATGGGTGAGATCCGCGGACAAGTACTACTTGAACCAGCGCAATTTCCCACAGTCGTAGATTCATTTCTACTTTCTGAAATCACGCCTTTTATGATTGAGGGATCACCAACCGAAACTTTCGATTTTGAGTGGTTGGCTCCCGAAGATACGGACGAATTACTGACCTATTTTTGGGAATTATCTACTGAACCAACTTTTGATAATATTGTACTAACTGCAGCCACTGATACCGAAACTATTACTAAAATCTCCCTCAGTACATTAGATAGTTTACTCGCCAATCTTAGCCTAGATGTTGATGATGGCGTTGATTTATATCAAAGAGTTATGACCTCCAACGGTAGTTTGCAAAGTAGTACTGCTGCTCGCTTAGTGCGTTTGCGCAGAGGCTTAGTAAATCCTCCAATAGGTTTTACAGCTCAATTACTGGGTAGCAATGAAGCATTACCCATTGTCACTCGTGCAACGGGGAGTATCTCTGCGGTTTTGACGAATAATACTTTAGAAATCAGTGGTACATTTGATAATTTAACCGATACAGTTCTTACTTCACTTGCGGGTGGTGCGCACCTCCATGTCGGTTATGCAGGACAAAATGGCGAAGTTGCCGTTCCCTTAAATATTACACTCGATAATGATAATTTAGGCGGCAGCTTTTTAATAGAAAATAACACCTTTACGCTAACAGAGTCTCAACGCAACGCCTTCGTTAACCGCCAAATGTACGTCAATATTCACTCCGCAGCTTTTCCAAGTGGTGAATTACGTGGGCAGATTATTCCACCCAATCGACAAATTTTTACTACTAATTTGTTTGGTAATAATGAAGTACCAACCGTCATGTCTAGCGGTCACGGTGCAATATTACTCGATTTACAAGATAGCATTTTAACCGTTTCTGGTTCTTTTGCGGATCTGGATGGCAACTTTACAGGTACACCTGGCGCGCATTTACATTTTGGTGCTGCGGGTCAAAACGGAGAAGTTTCTATTCCACTACAAGTTACTGCGGATGCTAATGGACAAGGTGGAATTCTTGATCCAGCTAATAATGTATATACTGTTGATGGTAGTTTGGTAGCAGCTTTGATGACTCGTAATATCTATGCAAATATCCATACCGATTTACACCCAAGTGGTGAGTTACGTGGACAAATAACCGAACCCGCCATCGCCATTTTCCGCGCCCACTTATCAGGCACTAATGAAGTTCCCGCTATCACGACTTCCGCAAATGGACAAATTATCGCTGAACTGACGACCACCAATGAATTAGTCCTATCTGGAACATATAATGACTTAGAAAGTGAATTAGCAACCGAAATCGGAGGTGGTCATCTCCACGTAGGCATGGCAGGTGAAAACGGAGCAGTATTATTTCCACTATCATTGGGCAGACCAGATTTACGCAGTGCCTCGCTTAGCGTTTTTAATAACACCTTTGATCTAACAGAGACTGCTATTAATAGGTTAATCGAACGTGGATTGTATCTCAACCTTCATACAAGTGCTCATCCGAATGGAGAACTACGTGGTCAATTATTACCTGAATCACAAATCGTCTTCAATGGTATTTTGAGTGGTATTTTCTCTCTTCCCGCCACCAATACGGCTGCCTACGGGCAAGTAAAAGCGGAATTACTCGGCGATCAATTAACGGTTTCGGGTACTTACCAAAATCTCAGCGCAGCTTTAGCAACAGATTTAGTGGGCGGTGCTCATATCCACCTCGGCGCAGCTGGTCAAACGGGCGATATTGAACACGTACTTGCTGTCAATAGCGATGAAGCAGTAGCACAAACGGGTGCATTTAGCCCTTCGGTAAATACTTTCACGTTGACCGAAGAACAAATTATTCAATTAAAAACCCGCCAAAACTACGTCAACATTCATTCCCTTACGGAAATGAGTGGCGAAATTCGCGCGCAACTTTTACCAGAAGCAACTACTTATTTTGTCGCTCCTCTGGGCGGCAATAGTGAAGTGCCCGCCGTCCGTACCAACGCAATGGGAATGACGATTGTAGAAGTAAATGGTTTGAATGGAACGCTGACGGGATCGCTCGCTAATTTACAAAGCGACTTCGATTTTAACATAGCGGGTGGCGCACATATCCACAACGGACTAGCGGGTAGCAACGGCGGTATCGCCTTTTTATTAAATGCCGATACTTTGAATAATAATCGCTCGGCTATTTTTGCGGCGGCGAATAATCAGTTTAACTTAACGCAAGGACAGTTAGATAGCTTGCGCCAACGCATGAATTACGTTAATATTCATTCGGTTGAAAATGGTGGTGGCGAAATTCGTGGGCAGTTATTACCGCTCGCTAAGACTTATTTTACGACTTCTCTTTCAGGTAAAAATGAAGTACAACCTATCAATTCCGATGCACGAGGAAGTATGAAGTTTGAATTGGTCGATAACACGTTATATGTATCGGGTAGTTTTAATAATCTAAGCAGTCGCTTTGCCAACGAGGTAGCGGAAGGTTCACATTTGCACCTTGGTTCAGCAGGAGAAAATGGGCTGGTAAGCTGGGTACTCAATGCAGATCCAAGCGAAGACTTACTATCCGCAACTTACTCCGCCGATAATAACGTGTTCATTTTAAGTAATGAAGAAGTGCAAGCTTTACGCGATGGCGATTACTACGTTAATATCCATTCGATTAATTTTCCGACGGGTGAATTGCGCGGACAGGTTTTATTAGAAAATAACTTCTTCCCTACTGCCTCGGCAATGATTACTAATCCTACTGATGGCGATACCTTAACTTTGGCAGGCAGACCAACCGATCAGCTAACCATCAATTGGACAGCAGCACAGGACAGTTCGCAATTAGCCTATATTTGGCAACTTGCTACCGCAAATGATTTTGCAAGTAATACAATTCTTTTAGAACAAAATGTCGCTAACGCTTTAGAAATTACGCCCACTTTCGGCGCATTAGATACTCTTTTAGCGGAAGCTGGAATGGTCATTGGTGACAACATCACATTGTACCACCGCGCCATAGCGAGTGACGGAAGTTTGCAAACCGCTGGTTCAACGGCAACCGTAACGATTATTCGCGGCGCAGTTGTTCCACCTTCGGGTTATACCGCACTATTAGCAGGTAGCAATGAAGCACCGCCCATATTGAGTATGGCAAGTGGACGCATCACAGCGCAATTAGATGGAGATAGTTTAAAACTAGCGGGTCGTTTTGATAATTTGACCGATACCGTTTTGACGGAATTGGCCAATGGCGCGCACTTACATTTGGGTTACGCAGGTCAAAATGGTGGCGTCATTCAGCCTTTAAACATTGATTTAGATG
>JBGCES010001086.1:0-2787 GCA_045106545.1 Saprospiraceae bacterium | reverse complement strand
AGTGCGGATTCAAATCTAAATCTACCTTCCATCGTATTTTTAAACAAAAAATGGGCGAAACGCCGAGTGCATATTTACAACACATTCGTGCAAAAAAGGATGAAAACGCCTAAATCAAGTGCCATAGGAAGCAGTGACACCTGCAAACGCCTTTAAAATTAGTGATCTGTATGCCAGCCACCTAGTTTTGTTGAGTAAATTATATTGCTAAACTAAAACTAAAAACTTATGCAAATCACCTTAAAATGGTTCGTTACTTGTAGCCTTGTGCTTTCTTTTTTTTCTTTTAAAGAAACCATTGTTTTACCAGAATCTACGGAAGAACGCATCAATCTAATTGAGAATAGATTGGAACAGCTTGCTGCTCGACAGGAATTCCATGGCGCAATCGTCATCAAACAAAATGATGAAATTTTATTAGAAAAAGCCTACGGTCAATCGACAGATGGTATTGAAAATATAGTTGCTGCACCTTTTAAAATTGCTTCCATTGGCAAGATGTTTACGGGCGTTGCTATCATGCAATTAGTGGAACAAGGCAAGTTAAATTTAGAAGATAACATCAATCAACACTTGCCGAATTATGGCAATGCCGCCGATGCGAGCCGAATTACAATTGAACATTTGCTCACACATAGCAGTGGAATCACCGATATTTTTTCTATCGATAATATTGATAAAATAGATGAATCGCAGATTGATACCTGGCGCGACTATTTTGTCTATTTTGAAAATGAAAAATTGGAATTTAAACCTGGTAAGAAATTTAGCTATTCTAATTCTGGATATTTCGTTTTAGGTGCGATTGTCGAAGCAGTTACTGGAGCAGATTATTGTGATTTTGTATCGGAAAATATTTTCGAAAAAGCAGCTATGCAAGTGATAGATTGTGGTACGCCAACGGGCGGCGCAGAAATGAGTATGCACGAATTACTGGTATTTACGGACGCACTTTTGCAAAACCAATTGCTCAACCGCGCCAATACAGAACTAGCTACTACGGGGAAAACTAAAATAGATAAAGACACTAAATATGCCTACGGATTTGAAGAAAATTTTGTTTATAATAGCCGCGAAATTTCTCAGAAAGGTGGCAGCGCTGAGTTAAAAGGGCAGGTTATTATGTATCCCGAAACGGGTATTACCATCGTAATTTATGCGAATAATAATGACGCTGGCTATGATGGATTTAATGAAATACGAGGATTGATTCGGGAGGCGTTGAGTTAAGGATTAAATTAAAAAAGTCCAATTCGCATTTCGGTGGATTGGACTTTTTTAATTCTTGAAGAGTCTCAATAAATAGAATAGAGTTAAAATCTTGAATATTGATTTAACTCACGTTATTTTTAATTTTTAACGCTAATTTTTTTAATTCTGTTAAGTCATCTAAAACTTCTTGCTTTTCCTCGTCATTTAACGATGTTGTATCAAAATCTTCGATAGCAGGTTTTAATCCAACTCCAATTCCTTCCCAAACTTCCTGTAATTTTTCTTTTGATAATTTAGCTTGGCTATCCATATTTATTTTTGATTCAATTGACATAAACTCCCTTCTTGTGATTATTAACTTAATTCCAAATTACCTCAATGTAATCATCGTCTTCAATTGATCCTTCAAGTAAAATCTTCAAATTATCAAGATTTTCCTTTTCTAAATCATGTACTTCTATGCTTTCTTTTAAATCATTAAAATTGCTAATAACAACATTGACGACTTTAATAATATCTTTAGGAGAAAATAGAATGATCAGCATTTGATTACCTATCTTTCTGAAAGATTGGTTAGCCTCAGGTAGAACAGCCATAAAGTAAAAAAAGAAATCAGTTAAATTCCAGATTCCCCAATCTCCTTTGTTTCTATCCATCATTAAATAGTCAATCGTGTAGATTCCGCCCTTGAAATGAATTGGTTTATCAATTCTATAAGGTTTTAATTTTTCATAATCTACCTCGACTACGTTAAACATTGGAATTTCTGCTTCGATATATTCAGTATTATTTTTTATCCGTGAAAAAGTGAGGTATGCTCCCATTCCGTTATTGATTTAAACAGTTTGTAATTTTAATTCTGATTTACTTTTATTTATTCGTTCTCTTGGCACAAACCGCCGCATCTCCAAAGGCAACTCTACGCCTTGCGCCCGCAAATTCTGCACCCGCCACAAATAAGCCGCGCCCTGCATAATCTGCTCTGCCACATCCGCTGCTTGCCGATTTTTTGCTTGTTCTAAATACGTTCCGCGTACCCAATCATTGAATGCGCCCATCGCTGGTCCACACCAAATTTGGTAATCCAACTGCCGTCCCTGCGCACCTGAATTCGCCCAGTTAGAAGACAAGCCGAGGTACCAACGGAAGATCAATGCCATTTTGCGTTTGGGATTATTTTGTGCGCGTTCGATTTGTTCGGGATCGCGTTCGGTGAAGAAGGCGATGCAGTCTTGCCACACGTCTTTGAGTGGACGTTGGAAAGTGGTCTTTTCTAATTTCAGGCGTTCGGCGGTAGGGATGTCGTCAATGGAATCATACTTGACGTAATATTCGTACAACTTCTTGGCGCGGGGTGCGAACATCGTTCCGCGTTTCAATACTTGCAACTCTACGCCCATCTCAAACATATCCGAAGCGGGCGCCATTGCCACGTCCGTCATGCTGACTTGCGCGAGTAATTTTTTTACTTGATCGGAAGTTCCCGCTTCTACACACGCCTGATTGACCGAACCCGTCACGATGTACGCCGCGCCCATCGTAAATGCACCCAAAGCGGCTTCGGGCGTAGCGATT
>JBGCES010001085.1:0-3161 GCA_045106545.1 Saprospiraceae bacterium | reverse complement strand
TTTCACGTTATCCAAACCGATTCCATTTTGAGTAGAAAGAATATTGGCAGCAGGAGGAATCGTATTTTTTATTTTAAAATAAATTGCTTGCGAAGTGGTTTGCAGATCTATATCAATCCTCGCTTGTTTGATTTCCTGACTCACGCCATGTTTAAACGCATTTTCTACAAAAGTCAATAAAAGCAATGGAGCGATGTCAATTTGCTGTTCCATCTGCGTATTAAAATGTACGTCAACGCGCGAACCATAGCGGATTTTCTCCAAAGTAATGTAATTCTCCAACAACTCTATCTCTTGCGTTAAAGGCACAAATTTTTCCTCACAACGATACAACATACAATCCAAAATATCCGATAATTTCCCAATCACTTCGGGCGTTTTGTCCGACTTTTCAATCGCTAGCGCGTATAAGTTATTTAAGGTATTAAATAAAAAATGCGGATTCAATTGATGCTTTAAAATACTTAATTCCGCCGTTTTTTTCTGTTCATTCAACTGCGAAATCTGTTGTTGCTTTTGATAATACAACATCGCCGTTAGACAGAGTGTCGGTAAAAAATAGTTAACTGGTCCGTGAAAAAATAACAACTTCACATTAAAAATACGATCCCAAATACTCCAGCCTGCATATTTCACTAGACAAATTGGATAAGTCGTCGGGTAGATGGTTTCCAAATAATACATTTTCCATGTAGAAAAAATCGAGTGCGTAACGAATAATAGTAAAAAAGTAGAGCCGATAAATACGAGTTTATTTCCTTCGGTTTGATAGCGGGAATAAATAAAAAGTAGAAAAATATAACTTGCCACTACCTGTAAGCTCACCTTAAATAAATTCGACACCACCACTTCGGAAGTAGAACCGTGAATCTCCCAATTGGTCACTGCGTAGCAACAAAAGACCAGCACCCAAAACGCCAAGTGTTGGTAAATGGGTTGCTTCAAAAAATTATTTTGTACAAGAGTTAAATTGATGGAGGGAAAGGGCGAATTGATGAATGCGGTTGCTATTCTGGTGGACATATAAAGTTGAAGAAGTTGATTGAATTTTTTCAAAGAAACTATCGAGTATTAGGAAAATACTTGATAGTGATGCATCATCAAGTACTTTCCCAGTACTTGATGGTTTAAATGCTAAAATAACCCATTTCTCCCTCCATTTCACCTTTTGTCGCTGAATCCTACATTAACGCCAATCAACAAGCCGTCACAGTCGATAAATCCATAATTACCTTTCTATCGACCACAATATTCGATTCAACGACTAAGTGATATTTGCATAGCAATTGTCTTTAGGTTTGTAAAAATTCAAAGACAATGCGCATAAAACAAAAGGTATTTCAATCGTTCCTTTTTCTCGTTTTTTCACTTCCTGTCTCGCTATTGGGACAGTCACTTTTTACCGTAAAAGGTAAGCTCATTACGCTCGCAGGAAATCAACCCAGTGGAAATATTGTCGCGCTAAATCCCGTTGATTCCACTATTCTCAAAGGCGATTTTTTTCTAAATGGCTCGTTTGCTTTATCCAATATTGAACAACCGCGTATTCTATTGCAATTCAGTTCATTAGAATTCCAGGATACGATCTTAAATGTTCATTTCTCAGAGGTAGCGATACTGGATTTAGGTGAAATAATGGTCAAGGAAGCAGGCGTTGCATTAGATGAAGTCGTAGTTAAAAGTAAACGTTCTATCTATCGCCAACGCACGGATGGTGTAGTTGAAATTCGTATTGAAAACACCAGTTTAGCGGCGAGTAATTCGACGATGGAAATCTTATCCAAATCGCCTGAAATTATCATGGGCGAAGCGGGAGAAATTAGCGTGCTCGGTAAAGGCGAAGCCATCATTTTTTTGAATGGGCGTCGGATTAGTGAACAGCAATTGGCGATGATTCCACCTACCAATATTAGTACGATAGAAATCATCCGCAATCCATCGGCGAAATACGACGCAGAGGGCGCAGCGGTGATTCAAATTATTACAAAAAGTAGTGGAAATGACGGTTATCAAGTTGGCATACAACAGAATTTAAATCACTCGCGTTTTGGTGGAAATAGCAGTTTGACGGCACTTAATTTTAATTATGCTCAAAATCGTTTTGCCACTCAATTCAATTATTCCCTCCAAACGGGCAATGAACGCATGTTGCTTTACACCACGCGCGATCGCACGCCAGCCAATGGCTTTTTACAAACCGATTTGACGACCGATTGGAAATATGATTTTGATAATTATGTGTACTACGGCGGCGGATTGCAGTATAATTATGCTGCAAAAAGCTATTTGTCACTGGAATATGCGGGTTATCAAGAACAGCAAAGTGGTAGCGTAGAAAGTAATAATACGATTACCGATTTGACAGGTGAGAATTTTTATGATAGCTTGATTGAGGTCGATGAATTAGGTGGTTCTAATTCGCTTTCGCTCAATTGGAATCATGCGTTGGATACGCTCGGAACACAATTATTTGTGGGTGCGCAATACGCAAACTTTAGCAACTTAGGCAATAATTTCATTACAGAAAACAGCCTGACTGCTAATGAAATAAATAGCACGCGAACCCTTAAAAATTTATCCGATCTCAATATCAATTTACTTTCGGGGCAAGCTGATTTTACAAAAGTTTTTTCCAATAAAAACACCTTAGAAACAGGACTGCGGTATAGCGAAACGACAATCGATTCCGATATTGATTTTTTAATCGGTGATGTAGATGGCGAGTACGAACAATCTGCAGAACTCTCCAATAATTTCAATTATCAGGAAAACATCAGCGCCGCTTACGCGAATTTTAAAGGAAAACTGACGCCGCAATGGTTTTATCAACTCGGTTTACGCGCGGAATTAACCGATTACGACTTGCGTTTAGGTCAATTGGATAATGAATCAATCAGTGATCGCTATTTGAATCTTTTTCCAAATCTTTCGCTCAATTGGCAGCCCGTTGAAACGTACACCTTCAACTTTGCCTATACTGCCAGGATTCGTCGCGCCGCTTATCAAGCCCTCAATCCAACATTAATTTATCAAGATCCTTACACTTCTATTCAAGGAAATCCCAATTTGCAACCCGCACGCACCCATGCTTTTGAAATCAGCAATAAGTACCAGCAAACCACTTTGAAATTGGGTTACAACCACATCATCAACCCTTTTGG
>JBGCES010001084.1:0-2720 GCA_045106545.1 Saprospiraceae bacterium | reverse complement strand
GATATTGCGGAGTCGTTAATAGAAACTTTCGTGGAGTTACACGCACTGGATTACGAAGCGGCAGGTTTGGGGGAATTGGGTCGCCCTGCTGGTTATGCCGAACGGCAAATTAAAGGTTGGACAAAACGCTATTTTAAAGCCAAAACAGATGAACACGCCGAATTGGAGCAAGCGATTGAATGGCTCAACGCCAATATCCCAACGAACGGCGGTTCTTCATTAGTACATAATGATTTTAAACATGACAACGTCGTTTTAGATACTAATGATTTCACTAAAGTCATTGCGATTTTAGATTGGGAAATGTGTACGCTGGGCGATCCGCTAATGGATTTAGGCTCGACTTTAGGGTATTGGATGAATCCGAACGATCCACCGTTGATGCGCACGGTTTTTCCAAATCCGTCTGTTTTGCCAGGTAACCCAACGCGGGGTGAATTGATAAAAATGTACGAAGAAAAAAGTGGTCGAAAAATTGATAATCCCGTTTTTTACTACGCTTACGGACTATTCAAACTAGCGGTCATCGTACAGCAAATTTATGCGCGTTATGTCAAAGGACATACCCAAGATCCACGTTTCAAAAACATGAACGTGATGGTCATGGCGCTTGGGCAAATGGCAGCGAAAGCGATTGATAATAATGATATTGATAATCTAAACTAAACTGGAGGACAACTTGTCCCGTCAGAATTGTGGGAGACATTCCTGTCTGTCAAAACACGTGAGCGATACGACAGACAGGAATGTCTGTCCTCCAATACTAAAATTTATAAATATGGAAACCTTAACCACTGCTACGAGCATTGACGAATTCCGCGCCGAAACCCGCGCGTGGCTTGAAGAAAATTGCCCTGCAAGTATGCGTTTACCCGCATCGAGCAACGATGATTTATACATGGGCGGTAAGAAAACTAAATTTTCCAGTGACGACCAGCGTCTTTGGTTTGAACGGATGTTGGAACGAGGCTGGACGGCGCCGACTTGGCCGACAGAATACGGCGGTGGCGGTCTCAATAAACAACAAGCCAAAGTATTAAAAGAGGAATTGCGGGCGATTAGTGCTCGTCCTGCTTTGTGGAGTTTTGGCTTGTCGATGTTAGGGCCCGCTTTGTTGAAGTTCGGGACAGAGCAACAAAAAGAAGAGCACTTAACTAAAATTATCAGCGGAGAAGTTTGGTGGTGTCAAGGGTATAGCGAACCGGGTGCAGGTAGCGATTTAGCAGGATTACAAACGCGTTGCGAAGATATGGGCGACCATTATATCGTCAACGGACAAAAAGTCTGGACGAGTTATGCAGATCGCGCGGATTGGATTTTTTGTTTGGTACGTACTGACCCCGAAGCGCCTAAACATTCAGGGATCAGCTTCATCTTAATCGACATGGATCAAGAGGGCGTTTCGACTGCGCCGATTAAGTTGATTAGTGGAAAATCGCCCTTCTGTGAGACGTTTTTTGATAATGCACGCGCAGAGAAGCATAACGTGATTGGTAAAGAAAATACGGGTTGGACGACGGCAAAATACTTATTGACGCACGAACGCTCCATGATTGGTGACTTATTCGGTCAGGCGGATCGCAAGCCACTTTCGCAGACTGCAATTGAAGGTATTGGTTTAGAAAATGGCAAATTAGCTGACCCAATTCTACGTGTCAAAACAGCGCGGATGATGATTGAACAAGCGGCACTGGGCTGGTCAGTAGAACGGATTATGGACGAAGCTAAAGCAGGACAGCCGATTGGTGCAAAGTCTTCCTTCTTCAAATTAGTCGGTACGGAATTTAATAAAGATAAGTACGAATTGCTACTCGAATTGGCGGGTACAGAAGGTGTTGAGTGGGGCGATGATTATAAAGACGGCAAGCTAGCACGCGATATGTGTCGTACCAAAGGTAACTCTATTGAAGGTGGTACATCCGAGGTGCAATTGAATATTATTGCGAAGCGGATTTTGGGTCTGCCGGGTAAGTAGTGGAGGACAGACATTCCTGTCTGTCGTGTCGCTCACGTATTCTAACAGACAAAAATGTCTATTCTCCAGTTGCCTTAACTTAACAGACGGGAATGTCTGTTCTCCATTTTTTCACTTTAAAAATTGACAGACAAGAATGTCTGTCCTCCAGAATATGGCATTAGTAATAAACGAAGAACAGCAGATGTTAAAATCATCTGCCAAAGAATATTTAAAAGAAAAATCGCCCATTGCGGCATTGCGTCACTTGCGCGATACAAAGGACGAAAAAGGCTACGATCCTGCTGTTTGGCAACAAATCTGCGAAATGGGTTGGACGGCTTTAGCGATTCCAGAAGCTTATAATGGCTTAGGTTTTGGCTATGTGGGTGCGGGTCAGGTGATGGAGGAAATGGGACGCACTTTGGCGGCTTCTCCCCTATTTACGAGCGCGTGGTTGAGTGCGCCACTAATTGAAAAAGCGGGTAGCGAACATCAAAAAACGGAACTGCTTTCGGCAATAGCTGATGGTAATTTATTAGTCACCGTAGCGGTTGACGAAGGCAAACACCACCGTCCATTGCAAACTGCGATGACAGCTAAAAAAGACGGCGAGAAGTATTATTTGAACGGCAACAAAACCTTCGTTTTGGATGGAAATGTCGCCGATAAAATCGTCGTCGTAGCGCGTACTAATGGTCAGAAAGGCGAAGCAAAAGGCATTAGTTTATTCTTAGTCAATGCGGATGCAACTGGTTTAACTATC
>JBGCES010001083.1:0-12423 GCA_045106545.1 Saprospiraceae bacterium | reverse complement strand
ACAGGCGGGTACAGGCGATAGTGTTTTAGAAACTTTTATTACGAAAGAACGAGATCCTGAAGTACATAATCAAAATGCGCGTTTAGGATTGGATTATCAAATTGGGAGACAAACAACCGTTGGTGTGCTACTTTCTGGTTACATCAATCAATGGAATTTAAACGAGTTGAGTAACGTAGCTATTCGTCCCATCGGTGCGTCTGATACGCTAATTCAGTCTTTTAATACGGAAGAAAACGATTGGAAAAATTTGCAAACTAATCTTCATCTGAGTCATCAATTTACGAGCACTACGAACTTGGATATCAGCCTTGATTATTTATTTTACAATAATGATAATCCCGCAAATTACGACCAACGTTTTTCACTGGATACAGGAACAGCATTACGACAAGAGCAATTGTTTTCGGGCAATCAGACGGACTTTGGAATCTGGGTGGCTAAGTTAGATTATCAGCAAACTTTTGCTAAAAAGGGGAAATGGGGTAATGGCGTGAAATATGTGAATTCTGATTTTCAAAACCGCGTTTTAGTTACTATGGATGAGGTCGTACTACCAAATTTTACCAATAACGGTGATTTATTGGAAGGCGTTTATGCGGCTTATACGCAAGCGGAATATCCATTGAGTGATAAGACGCAGGTGAAGGCGGGACTGCGTTACGAATTTTCGGATACGGATTTGATTTCTGATAAAGACGGGCAAGTCGTGGATCGCGAATTTGGTGAATTTTTTCCAAGCGTTTATTTAAATCACCAATTAACGGAAACCCAGCAAATCAACCTTTCTTATAGCCGACGGATTAATCGACCTTCGTTTAGCGATATGGCTTCCTTTGTATTTTTCCTTGATCCTAATACTAGTTTTAGCGGAAATGCGCGTTTGCAACCTGCTATCGCCAATACGATACAAGCAGATTATCGCTATAAAACGATTAATTTAACGCTACAATATACGCATGAAGATAGTACAATTGCTCGTTTCCAAAATCGTTTTGATCCCGAACTAAATCGACAATTGATTCTACCTATTAATCTACGCGACCAACAAATTTTTAACGCTTCTATTGCTTTTCCGTGGAAAGCTGCTAAGTGGTGGCAGATGCGTTATTTTGTTCAATATACGCATACCGTAGCAACGACGGTAGATGAAGATTTTATTGATATTAATCGACAAAATAGTGTGTTTTTAAATGGAAATCAGACTTTTACCTTAGCCAAAAACTGGTCATTTGAACTCTCTGGTTTTTGGCGGTCACGCCAATTAAATGGTAATGTACGTATCGATCCGACTGGTGTATTAAATGCAGGTTTACAAAAGAAATTAGCGAACGGTAGCCGTTTAACACTGAATGTAACGGATGTTTTTGATAGTTTTAAATTTAATACAGCGACCACGATTCCTGCAAATAACTTTGCCGTCGAACGCTTATTTGACTTTAGTCAACGAACGTTTAAGTTGACATACTTGGCTAGTTTTGGTAATAATAAAGTGAAGAAAGCGAGAACATATCGGCAGGCGGAAGAGGCGAGGCGGGTGAATTGATGAGATGGAGGAGGTTAGGGCGTAGGAAAATAATAACCTACCCTCGCTAGGGTGCAGCTTTCTGCTGCGCTCTAGCTTTCATTGGGTATATTATTTATTTCCGATTTCCTTAGGTAAATTTCCGAACGCCTATAATAACCCCCGCTGCCAAAACAACTTTCACTACTGCTCCCACCCAAAACGGATAAAACCCATACTCCAACGCTTTTCCAAATCCATGTAAATAGCTCAACCACGCCACGCCAAAAGTGAGAATGATAATCGTTCCGATAGTTTGGTTTAAAAAGGCATTGAAAAAATTAGGTGTCATTCTTTCACGTAGCCAACCACAGGCGAATGCGCCGATAATAAAACCAATCAAATACCCACCGCTGCCACTCGTCAGTACTGACCAGCCTGCTTTTCCATCCGCAAGAATAGGCAAACCTGCCAAACCCAATAGTACATATAAGGCTACTGCCAACGTTCCCCACTTTTTACCTAAAAAATAGCCGACTAATAGTACTGCAAATGTCTGCCCCGTAATTGGAATTAGTCCTCCATTGATGGACAGATCGATGGAGAATTGCGCAAAAAAGGCAATAATAGCAATACTGGAAACAATGGAAAGGATAAGTGATGTTTTCAAAAGTAAAAATTATTTATTTTATAATATATTGATAATCAGTTTATTATGATGATTTTCGATTTAAATTTGAATATAAAATAGATTTCAAATACCAATACATTACAAATTGGTAACAGATTTGTAATATGTCAAATATATTTAATACAAACAAATAAACCGGTTCCTCTAAAAAATCACATACGCCTTTTTTTATTTTTTACATTTTATTTTTTGTTGTACGTGAGCAGTATTATTGATTTTATAATGATACTCCGAGCGTCGACCGATTTAATTATAATCCAACGCAATATGAATACTATTTTCCCGGACACGTTCCAAAACGGGGCTTCTCGAAGCGGCCCGTTCCATTCGCCTACCACGGCTATTGCATATCACCACTCTGATGTAGTGGCAGTAGTCTATTTTTATCTACTACAGATAATCAATCGAAGGTGAATAATTTGAAAAATTGCACAACTATTTTTTAATGGTTTCCCACACGCTATTTTTAAATTTATTCATGTTCAGATTTTTTTGTAAAAAGACATAGAGGTCAGACGTTAGAAAACTCACGAGACATATAGCGCTTCTGATTTCGTTTTTTTACTACTTGCCAAAAACCGTTTTCCACAAAAATTTTCAGTAGTTAGACCATTGTACTTTTAAGTTATTAATATAATTTCTAACAGCGCAGCGTTCTAATTTTTAATTTCTTTTTTTGCTTTTATAATCCTTTGAAAATCATTCCATTAGCCGATTTTTTTTGATAATAATGGCAGCGATTGACTGACACCATTTTACACATTTCTTCAATTGCTGTTTTTTATAAAATCGTGTCTCTGGAATAGCCAAGAATTCCACCGCACGTGAATGATTTTCCTACGAATATTACAACACACAAATGAGCGAGCCACACACTCGTTTCACTTACCACTTTAACCGCGATTTTACCCACCGATATGATGAATTGACCAAGAACGATTCATCTATATAAATCAATTTATTAAAATTTAACGAAGAGATAAGCAAGCGTCGGGAAGAGCTAAATGCTCTTACTAACCCTTACTTCTTGCTCAACTCGATTTTTTAAAACTTTTTAGGAGTACTAGCACGAATTTATGAAAAGTAGTGAGCGATGTAATTTCTCATTTCTCATTCATCATTATTTATGTGCGTACATATATTTGAGAATTACACAACACAACATGTTTACTGATGGAATATTTGCAAAAACTAAAGGAAGTGTAGGGTAGAGGTGTGCATACATTTCTACTTGCACTGTCCTTTTACTTCAACTACTGTAACGAACGAGCCTTCTATTTACCGCATTACAATCGACAATAACATAAAAGAATGAATAGAACATTTACCCAAAGGTAAAACCCTACTGCTATTAACAGCATAGACACTAGCGAAATTAACGAATATATGAATATGTTTTAAACGGTTAAAAAACCGAATTTTTCCGAATTAATCCAATAAGTAACGGTTGATAAGTTTATTAAATAGATTAGAGTATGTACTTTAAAGTGCTGATAATGAATCATTTAATTTAATAATTAACGCTATCAACTGACTCACTTGTATTTCTTTTTTATCTAATTTATAAGCACGTTTTCAAACGCGCTATGCACGGTACAGCCAATCACCAACGGCAAGGTGATTAGCCTGGCGTAGCCATGTTCGAGAACCGAGAAAACTTTTTCGAAATCATGCAAAAATTATTTTATTTATTAACATTTATGATCTGTAGCTGGAGCTACGCCGCAGCGGATTCCGCCACGCGGGTAGAAGCTCCGCCGACCACCGATAGCGGTGCGTCTTTATTTACTAATCCGTGGAATCCACTGGACTATCTATTTGGAATAGATAACGATTCCGATGCAAGCATGCTGATGTTTCAACCTGTCGGAGGAAACAAGGATACGCTTAATGAAATATTTGGTACGACGGCTGCTGATGCGGCAATCACCGATCCTTGTTCCTGTCGCAATAATGTTGCGACGTTAGCAAACGGCGAAGTATCAGATAACGGATTATTTGATGATGAGATTATTGTCATCTCAGAAACAACTGGTGATGTATGGGAAATTATTGCTGATGTGGATGACGCACGACCATTACCTTTTTCGGGTGCAGGCGCATCGGCAACAGACCAGCCAGATGATTTAACACTTGTAAGTGAAGGAACTCAACTGGCAGAAATTGCTTCATTTATCGATAACGGTACGACATACTATGTCTATTCCTTAGAAGTGATTCACCAAGATAATGCTGGTTATAGCGTAGCAGTTATTGAAGCAAACGATTTATATAGCGACACGTTGGTTGCAAGTAATACTTGTTACTATCCCGAACCTTTTATTGCTAATATTCAAGCAGCTTATACGCCTGATTGTAGCGAGCCAGTTACGATTAGCGGTACTGAGTTGAACAATGCAGTTGCGGCAGGTTATTCTTTGACGCTCACTGGTACAGGTTCAACAGCATTTGGACCGATGACTATTTCTAATCCTACTTTACCAGAAATCACTTTCGATCCCAGTTCTTTAGCAAAAGGAGACTATGTAGCTATCTTTTCTTTCGATGCGGGTGACGCTGGAAGTGAAGACGCTTCTGATCCTGGTTGTATGACAACTGTGCAACAAGAGTTCAGTGTTATCGCAGCACCAGACAATATGGTTTGCAACAACAACGTACAAGTTTCTTTAGATGATGACTGCGAAATGGAAATTACGCCTGATAATATTTTAGAAGGTGACCAAATCGATTATGATTTATACACAGTAGAGATCATGGATGAATTCGGTAATGGTCGTGGTAATCTAATTACACGTGATGATTTGGGTAAAACATTGATGGTAGCAATAGTTGATAATTGTAATGGGAATACATGTATGGGTAGCATTACAGTAGAAGATAAATTTGCACCGCGCTTTATGTGTCCTGCGCCGATCACAGTGGCTTGTACTTTTGATTTGGATTCTATTCCTGCACCAATGGTTTTAGATAATTGTGATACTACAGTGGTAGCTATTTTAACGAATGAAATTTATGAAGATTTTGGTTGTGACGGTGTAAATGATATCGTTGCTCGTGTAACTCGTACTTACATCGCTCGCGATGCATACGGTAATACTTCACGTGCCTGTGAGCAGGTGATTAATTTAGAGAAATTTGATTTAAATGATGTTGAATTTCCTGTTGACTACGATGGAATGCTTAATCAAAACGATCCTTTAAATTGTAGTACTTTAACAAGTACGCACCCTGATTCTACTGGATTTCCAACTATTAGAGGCGGTGCAATTGACGGAGGTGATGTTTGTAAAATTGTCGCTTCTTACACCGATGAACGTATTGATAATTGTGGTGGTAGCTTTGATATTGTACGTACTTGGTCTGTATTCGACTGGTGTGAGCCATTAGTACCAGGTACTAATCCTCTGGTAGATGTTCAGGTGATTAAAGTGATGGATAATGAAGCGCCTGAACTACGTTGCTTGCCAAGTATTACAGTTACAGCGAATAATAACGATTGTACGGCTTCAACCGTATTGCCAGCAGCAGTGATTACGGATGCTTGTTCTGATTTCCGGGTGCGTGTATCTACGCCACGAGGTGTATTAGAATCGAATGGCGGTCAGATTAATAACTTACCGATTGGTACTTATATGATTACTTACCAAGCGACGGATGATTGTGGTAACGTTGGTACTTGTGAAGTGGAAGTAAATGTAGTGGATAACGTAGGACCATTTGCGATTCTGGAAGATGAACTTACGGTAACTTTGAATAACGGCGGTATGGTAGAAGTACGCGCGGAGAGCTTTGATGATGACAGCTATGACAACTGTACGAATCAAATTACCTTGGCGGTAAAACGTGCAGGTACAGATGATCCATTTGCGCCAAGCGTAATGTTTACTTGTGCAGATGCAGGTACGAGCGTAAATGTGATGGTACGAGTAACGGATGCCGTAGGCAATGAAACGATTGGCTGGACAACAGTACGCGTAGCGGATGACTCTGCGCCTTTAATCAGTGGACCACCATCACCGATTACACTAGAATGTACAGACGATATTAATGATTTAGATTTGACGGGACGTGCTACTGTAACCGCAGGTTGTGGTCAAGCGACTTTGACTTATCAAGACTTTATTAATGGCTCAAACGCTTGTGGTGAAGGTTCGATTTCACGGGTGTTTACCGCACGTGACGATAGTGGAAATGAAAGCACTTTTGTACAAACGATTAATGTAACGAATGACCGTCCACCATTGACTTTGGCAGATATTATTTTCCCTCGCGATACTGTCTTTTCAGATGGTTGTGCTGTAGGAACAGATCCAGAAGATTTACCTCGTGGTTACGGTCAACCACAAATTGGTATTGCAACTTGTACAACAGATCAAATTGCAGTTTCTTACAGCGACGAAATATTACAAGTAGTTGGAACAGTGGACGGAGCTTGTTTTAAAATACTACGTACTTGGATTGTTATTGATTGGTGCGAATATGAAGCGGGTAATACTACTTCGGGACGTTTTGAAGACATTCAAATCATTAAAGTAACGGATAATCAAGCACCTGTCTTGACCTGCCCAGAGAATCTAGTGATTGACCTAAACGAAAACGATTGTAACTCTGGCGCATTTTCTATCCCTCAACCTTCGGTTACGGATTGTAGTAATAACTTAGAGGTAGTACAATCTGGTGACTTAGGTAGTAACGCTAATGTAGATAATGTAGGAGCAGGTGTTTACACCGTTCAGTTTTCTGCAACTGATGCATGTGGCAACATTGGACGCTGTCAAATGACGGTTACAATTCGTGATAATCGTGCACCTGAAGGACAATGTACGACCAACAATGATATACAAATGACTGGTGGTCAAGTAGAAGTAGATGCAACCCGTTTTATCACTAGCCTTACCGATAACTGTACACCGACTAATCAGTTAGTTGTTGCTTACAGCCGTAATGTCAATGATGTAACCCGTACGTTTACTTGTAATGATTTAGGTGAAAATACCTTACAGATTTATGCGCGAGATGCTGCTGGTAACTGGGCAGAAATTTGTCGCCCCATTGCAACGATAATTGATAACGATAATTCGTGTACAAATCCACTCATTGCAGAAGTAAATGGAATTGTACATACCGATAATGGTGATATGGTAGAGGATGTGATGATTTATGTGAACGGTGGAATGACTGATTCTGTAGCAACGGATGTAAATGGACGTTTTGCAGTAGCTAATTTACCATTAAGTGGAGATTACACTTTTACACCGAGTCGTAACGATAATGTATTAAACGGGGTATCTACTTTTGATATGGTTATCATGTTGAAACATATTCTTGGATTGAGTGAATTAGATTCGCCTTACAAGATGATTGCAGCAGATATTAATAACTCAGGTTCGATTACCACCTTAGATATGGTTCAATTACGTAAAGTATTATTACAATACGAAACGGAATTCCCGAACAATACTGCATGGCGATTTGTGTTGAATGATTTCCAATTCACGAACGAGCGCAATCCATTTATCGATAACTTCCCAGAAGTATTAAATATCAATGATTTAACGGAGGAAACAGATTTAGCAGATTTTGTAGCCATCAAGGTAGGTGACTTAAATGGAGATGCTATTCCTAACGCTCTGACTAGTATTGACGAGCGGAATACAGCGGAAGTGAAAATGTTGACTACCGCAGAACAGACGTTCCAAGCTGGACAAGAGGTACAAGTCCCAATTTATACTTCTGATTTAGCTACGCTGAACGGAATGCAATTTGACTTACAATTTGCTACCGACGCGCTTACGTTGAGTGATATTATTCCAGTACAAACCTTGACGACCGATGATTTTGGTACTATCAATGTGGAAGAAGGTATCTTATCTGTAAGTTGGGCAACAGCTACTGCAACTGAATTGACTACAGAGCAACCCGTGTTTACTTTAGCATTCACTGCGCAGAAAGCAGGAAAATTGAGTAAAGTATTACAGATTGCGCCAGTCTATTTACAACCAGAAATGTATGCAGTGGATACGGATGAGGCATTAGGATTGCAATTGCAAATTGGAGCGACAAGTACTACTGAGGCAGTTACTTTGTTCCAAAACCAACCGAATCCATTCCGTGGGCAAACAACGATTAGTTTCCAATTGGGAACAGCAACTTCTGCAACGCTTAGTGTATTTGATGTAGCAGGTAGAGTAATTTACCAAAACACAACTGATTACACGGCGGGTTACCATGAAGTAGCATTAAGTAACTTATCTACAACTGGTATCTTATACTACCAATTAGAGAGTTCAACTTTCGTTGCAACCAAGAAAATGATTTTGCTTGATTAGATAGAAAGAAAAGTACTACGGTACTAAATTACTTTCGTATTTAGGGCTTAGTGATTCAGAATATCTGATGTCGCTAAGCCCTTTTATTATTTACAATTGTTTTGATAAAGTACAATATTTACATCGGTAATAATTAAAGAATAACTGTCTGATTTTGCTTCATCTTGCTAAAAAACCTCTATTGCCCAAAGCAATACTTATTTTACTCTTCACTTAGATAAGTTATGCAAACCAAATATATTTCTGCGAAAGAGTTAAGTTGTATGTTTTATGTTTAAAAAATAAAAAAAAACCAAAAGTTTGCTGGAATATTTGCTTTTCTGTAGATGATTTACTTATATTTACATTCACAACTCGCGTTTTATTTCTTATTAACGCTATCCAACTGCTCATTTTTTTATAATTACTTTCCACTAACTTAAAAAATACCAATTTTTTGGTATTTACTATCTTAAATCAAGTTAGTTATCTTTGTTACAGCTCTTAGACCCAACTTTCTGTGTATGTTTGTCTATTAGAAATTCTAGTCTCGTTAAATTTGATGATTTAACATAGATTTTATTAGATGAAATAATCTGATTTTGAGGTTTCTCTCCTTTGAATTAAAATCAGAATTTCTATTTTTTAGCATACATAATTGTATTACTTAACTTTTACTTCTTCTCGCTCCGAATAGTTAGAATACGCTGAATTTCTAACTACATATCCCATGTTTTAGCTTTCCACTCTTTGTGGGTACTGGAAGCTCACCATCGTATTTCATACTTACTGATAAATATTTATTCCTTATACTATTTTTTTAGACTAGCTCTGAAAGGTGGAAACTGTATTTCGCCTTATTCAACGAAGCACTATCATACAAATATGAGGATAGTGATATAGTCGTTATTGGATTTTTATTGAATACAAACAGTTATACTTTATCAAATTTTCAATTATACTTTATCAAATTTTTAATTAAAAACTTTATCGAATGAAGAAACGCAACTTTACGAACCGACTATCCCTACGTTGGATGGTCTTGCCGATTATCATGGCTTTTATTAGTGTTAATCTGGCGTATGCACAGCCTTATTGTCAATTGAATTGTAATGATTTAGTGCGAATCGGAGTTAATGACAACTGCGAAGCATTAATTACTTATGATCTAATGCTGGAAGATCCTAACAACCCTAACATTTGTTTGCCGAATGGCTCAAGTGCTTATAAAATTGTTGTTATGACGGATCCAGATGATCCTAATTCTGTTTTACCGAATAGTCCATTGATTACTTCGGCAGACTTTGAATGTGGTCGTCGTTTTTATGTAAAAGTGAAGCACTGGGCTACTGATAATGCTTGTTGGGGCGAAGTTATCGTCGAAGATAAGCGTAAGCCTGAGGTTGAATGCCCTCGCGATGTATTACTCGAATGTACCGATGATCCTACCTTAGTATATGGCGATCCACGTAATCAACCAGGAACCTATGATAACTGCACGTCTAACAATGATCTTGTATGTACTTATGAAGACGAAGTAGTATCTGAAGGATGTTTGGTTGACAATGAAACAGGCGAAGAATTATGCAAGATTATCGCAAGAACATGGACTTGTGCTGATGAGTGCGGTAACTTTGACACTTGCGTACAATACATTAAAGTAAGACGTTTGACTTGCGATGATATTATTGGCGTACCAAATGCACAATTAAGTTGTGTAGCATGGCCAGAAGCTAACCTCGATCCAAATGCCATGCAACAACCGATACCTCCTTCTGTTTCAGGCGAACCTACTTACCGTAAATTAAATGGTCAAATAGGTCGTATTCCTGTTTCTCCAGGCTCACATGATGTTTGTAAAATCTCAGTTACGTACATGGATAAAATACTAGATCTATGTGGTGGTGGCTATAAGATTATCCGTACTTTCACGGTCTTAGATTGGTGTGCAGAAGAATTGTGTGATGAAATCGTACAAATTATTAAAGTACCAGACGAAGATATTGCGATTAGTTGTCCTAACCCTTGGACTGTAGGAACTAATTTAGGTGCTACTGCTTGTGGTTGGTTGGGTAATTTACCAGCAGCTACTGTAGCCGAAGATTGTTCTGACTATAGCGTTCATACCGTAGTAACGGATGCTGATGGTGAAGTTGTTACTGAATTACCATCTAATGGTGGAGGTCCTGTTTTACTACCTTCTGCTCCTTGTGAGACTACTTACTACATCACTTATACCGCAAAAGATGAATGTGGAAATGAGGCCGAATGTACAACTACCATTACTATTATAGACGATGACGCGCCAACACCAGTTTGTGATGAAATTACTCAAGTAACCGTTGATGCAGTAGATGGTATTGCCGTTGTTTATGCAGAAACATTTGATGATGGTAGTCATGATAACTGCTGTGCACGGGAGGATTTAGTATTTGAAGTTCGCCGCATGGGAAGTACTCCTTGGCTGGATTTTGTAACATTTACTTGTGATGATTGCCCTGGTCCAAATATGGTCGAAATGCGTGTTACAGATTGTTGTGGTAATATTAGTGAATCTTGTATGGTCGAAGTATTAGTTGATGATAAAACACCACCAATTATTACTTGTCCTCCAAATGTTACGATTGAGTGTGAGGTTATCGCAGACGCGAATGATGCAGTACAAGTACGGAACTATATCGAATCTACTCAACTTCCATTAGTAACAGCTTATGATAACTGTGAAGTTGATCGCATCGAAATTACCAACATTAGAACTAATTTGAACGACTGTGGATTGGGTACCATAAGAGTTACTTATACTGCTTATGATGGACCTTGCGATCCCGTATTAAGTTCTTCCTGTACGCAAACGATTACTATCATTGATAATACACCAGTGACAGTAGTATTCCCACCAGATTATACGGCAGTTTGTGATAATGATAATGGAAACGGATTCACAGGTAGTCTAGATCCAGATGATTTACCTGCGCCTTTTAATGGACCAGTAATTACGAAAGATTGTGAACTAGTAGCAGTTAATCATTTTGATGAAACATTACCAATTTCAGACGGAGCTTGTTTCAAAATCTTACGTCGTTGGGTAGTCGTTAACTGGTGTGTTTACGATCCTAATGGGCCACAAGATCCTTCTAATGGCTATTACACGCGGACTCAAGTATTAAAGGTATTGGATCAAACTGCCCCTGTAGTAGATTGTCCAAGTGATTTCGTGGTTTGTATTCTAGATGGTTGTTCTGCAACGGTAGATATTCCACGTCCAGACGCTACAGATTGTGTACCTTCTGATCTATTAACTTACACGGTGCGTGGTGATTTTAATTCATTTAGCACACCAAATGTAGGCATCGGTTCTTATAATGTCATCATCACAGTTTTTGATCACTGCGGCAATGCTACTGAGTGTCCTGTAGCCATAAAAGTTGAAGATTGTAAGAAACCTACTCCTTATTGTGAAAATGGTTTGGTAGTAGAATTAATGCCAACTACGGGTATGGTAGAGATTTGGGCATCTGATTTTAATGAAGGTTCATTTGATAATTGTCCAGGCGAATTAACCTACTCTTTCTCTTCTAACACTTCCGATCAGGGGCGTACCTTTACTTGTGAAAATCGCGGTGCAAATACCGTTCAGATTTGGGTAACTGACGCATCTGGTAATCAAGATTTCTGTGAAACATTCGTAAATATCCAAGATAATATGGGTGCTTGCGGTGGCGGTGCAGCGATTGCCCCACTAGTAGCGGGATCAATTGATACAGAAATGAGCGAAGATGTCGAAGAAGTAACGGTTGCAGTAAATGGTACATCTGATGTGGATATGACCACAACCACTGCGGGTTCTTTTAATTTCAATTTACCAATGGGCGGTGATTATTCTATCACTCCTCAGAAAGACATGAATCCACTTAATGGTG
>JBGCES010001082.1:0-3803 GCA_045106545.1 Saprospiraceae bacterium | reverse complement strand
AAAGCCAAATTTTTGATCAAATACTTCACCGCCCATCCCCAGCGTGTTATCAATAGGCGGACCTGCGAATTGTTCCCAATCGCGTTTAGAATGACAATCCATGCAGACCATTACGTGGTTGGCTAAATATTCACCACGGGCAATCTGTTCGGATGTTCCTTTGACCGTTAGTGTAGGAGGATCGCCAACATTAGGCAAAGCAGTTTTAACGTAAGTTAAGCCGAAACCGACCAGCATAACTAAACCAATAACTAAAAAGGCAAGAATTTTTAAAATCCTACTTTTCATACTTTCAATTTTTTTATGGTTAAACAATTAGATAAATAATTTCTGAATGGGAAAATGTTCGGGTGAGAAGTAAGAACGTAGAAGAAATGGGTGGCTAAAAAAATATTGGATCTGATTTGGGTCGTTAAATTAATCAAATTTAAAATTCTTCACCAAATACAAGTATAACTTTTTTTTCAAATACTAAAGAAATGAATTAATTTGCAGAATTCCTATTCGTAATTAAATGACTAGATGACTTATTTCTTTTTTCGAGTTGGCGTTTTTATCATTCGGCTATTACCCTTCTTTCTGCTGTACCGATTGGCTGATTTGATCACTTTTATGCTTCATCGAATATTCCATTATCGTCAAAAAGTCATTCTTTCTAACCTAAAAAATTCCTTCCCTAATCACAGTGAGCAACAACTCAAAAAACTCCTGCCTGCTATCTACCGCAACCTCGCCGATATTCTACTTGAAGGCATCAAAGGTATGACGATGCCCTTAGCGGAAATGAAAAAACGTTACCATGTGACCAATCCAGAAGTCTTGGATGAATCTTATCAAAACGGACAATCGGTTCTCCTTTCAGCGGCACATTATGGCAATTGGGAATGGACGGTTTGCTATCAGCACGTATTTAAACATAATTCAGCTATTCTTTATAAACCGCTGAAAAACAAGCAGATAAATCAATTTACATTAAATGCTAGATCACGCTTCGGCACTCATTTGCGGAGCATTACCGATACGCGCCCGATGCTCAACGAATTTGGCGAGCCATCACTCTACGTCTTTATTTCCGACCAAACGCCTTCCAATCTAATCAAAGCAGATTGGGTCGATTTTTTAAATCAAGATACGCCTTGTTTACAAGGTTTGGATCGACATGCGCGGCGGATGAAAATACCCGTTTTTTATAGTCGCTTGAAAAGAGTGAAACGTGGTTTTTATGAAATAGAATTAGTGCCGTTGTGCTTGCAGCCACAGCAAACGGAAAAGGGAGAGATTACGAAATTGTATATGGCGGCTTTGGAGGAGCAAATACGGGAGGAGGCTGCGCCGTGGTTGTGGTCGCATAAGCGGTGGAAGCATGGACGGGCGAAGTTGGCGCGGGAGTTGGAGGATGCTAATATTTAGGTAGGACTATCAGTTTTGAAAAACTATCAGGTGCCTTCCCCACACTTGATAGTGTTGATTTTTTTACCCATACATTTCCAATGTCCCCAACAGCCCCGCCACAATCCGATTCTCCTCAATACTCGCCTGCTGATAAGCAATAATACCCATCATACGCTGATTTTGTAAGCGATTCCAACGACCTGCCAATAGAATCACTTGATTGTGTAAATCGGAGGACTGACCCTTCGACCAGCGGAGCATGTGTTCGATTGCTTCTTTGATGCGGCTTTGCGAAAGTAGGTTTTGAATTTCTTGCTGGGTAGCTGAACTGCTCGAAGGTGTCGTAGAAGTAGCGGGTGCAGAAGCGACTACCTGTTGAATGTTGATGATATTACCAACGTGAACTGGACCAGTATTCCCCGAAATATTATATTGCTGTCCAATTTGTTCATTATGATTTACCTGTGAACTGATATTAGTATTTGCATTCGTATCGCCAATTTGTACATTACCTCCTGCACTAATACTACTATTATTAAGCGTATTTTTTTGATTGGTGATCGTCGTACCAGATGGTTGTAAATGCTGTTCAACTTGTTGTTTCAAATTTGGATTTTCATTAAAATGACGGCGTAGTTTTCGACGGGCATCACTGCGGGCATCTTCTAGTGTTTCTTCATCGTGAGGGACATTGCGGAGTTCGTTTAACTCAACTTGAAGCAAGGGTTTAATGGCTTGAAAAATGGCTTTTTCAGTCGAATTATTTGAATTGGAAAAATCATTCTGTAAATCGGTTGCATGCTCTTTATTGAAAAGCATTTTCGCAACGGTGCTGGCGAGTTCTTTGCTGTCCATAATGTGTAATTTGATACTGTTGAAATCTAAAGATACTAAAAACCCAAAAATAAAATTTGCAACGCGTTCTACTGCCAACTCCTGCCCGCCTTCTTCATCCGTAGTCGATTTGCTGTTCAATAAATCTGAAATACCACGAATATTCAAAAACCGCAAGGAACGTCGATTTTTACATGCCTTAGCGAAACCAATAGATTCCATTTCGATGGCAGTCGTATCATTAAAATGTTGTTTGATAAAACGGTATATTTCAGATTGGGTAGAGGCGATCACTCGATCACCTGATGCGATGGGACCAAAAACGGGTCGAGTAGGTAATTGCTGCTGGTTACGAGCGTAGGCGCGGAGCAATTCAATTAAATCGGCATCGTATTCGACGACTTCGGGGCGAGCGACCATTTTGCCATCAGCGGTTACTTTACCCGATTCGTAGCCGTAGGCTTTTGTACCAACTACAATACTGCCGATTGTTACATCTTTTACGCCACCGGCGATACCTGTTAAAATAGCAACAGCGGGTTTAAAATGTTGTAGTAATTGCTGCGTTTCTAACGCAATTGTAGTGTTTTGTGAACCCGTTTGGCGAATAACAATTTGGTAAGTATGATGCTGTCCTTTGAACGTACCGATTTCATATACCTTTCCGTCGATAGTTTTAGATTTGAGATCGACTAAATGTTTACAAAAACCGTCATACTCTATCTGGATCGGCGTGAGGAGGGCAATGTCCATTCTGTTTGTTTTATCAGTTGTTTTACGTTAGTTTGGTAAAGATAATTAATGGGTGATAACTCAAAAATTATTACTATTTATTGGTCTGCCGCAGAATATTCCAAACGCTGCGCTCGCTGAGGTTAAAGCGACGGGCTAAGTGTTCGACTACCGCTGATTTTTTCCAATTGGTTTCCTGACGTAGCTGTTCGTAAGAACGAATAACGGTATATTTTCTCACGCTAATGGGTGTAATGAGTTCTCGGTCAAGTAAGAAAGTTATAAGATCAGCAACTTCTTCCCGTTGTTGCTGATCTTCACAATATTTGTGATAACTTTCTAATAGCTTATGGCAAAAATCATCCGTAAGCCGTTTTTGTAATGATGTCTTCATCTAAAAAAATTTACGTGTGGCGGTTCTACTAAAGTTTACATTTGATTATTATTGATCTTATACAGGATAGTTAAAAATTTTACTAACATTGATGATAATTAACAAGTGTAATTTCATTTAATTTTTCCATAAATACAAAGACAAAATATTATAATTTCCTTTACCTTTAAAGTTGGACTTAAAAAAGCATTCGTTTAAATATAATCATTAATCTATTGACTATTAGTTTATTACAATAATTGAAAAAAAATATCTTCTATTACTTTTCCTCTCTTTTATTTATTTAAATAACTTATCACCATCTCTATTCTCCTCTCACTTTTTCCTATTTTTGAAGCACTATTTCATTTTCATTCCTTTCAGTAGATGCAAGACAGCAAATTTTTCCAATTATTTAAGACGTTAGACAAGCCCGAACGCCGTGCTTTTTTTACCTATATGCAGCAGCGGT
>JBGCES010001081.1:0-9332 GCA_045106545.1 Saprospiraceae bacterium | reverse complement strand
CACTGCGGATATAAATTTCTTCGTCTTTGTATTTAGAGGGGCATTTCATCAACATCTCAGTAGCGACAAATTCTTCACCCTTCATCGAACCTGTTAATACGATTTGCTCTGACTTTTCAAAATCTTGTGGTTTGGCAGCGAGCAAAACAACTTTGCGTTCTTCCTCCTGCGCATCTTTGATATAGAAACTAAAGTAGTTAGGATCGATGGCTGGATCGTACAACATTTCTTTGTCTTTAGACAACTGACCTGCAATTTTCACTTTTTCACCCGACTGAACCGCATCGGAAAAAGTAGCGTAAGTACTCACGTCTTGTGTTACTGAAGTCAATAGACCGATAGCAACTAAAATCATTATTATTCCGACGATGTGTGTCTTTTTCATAAAATTGTGGTTTAAAAAGTTGTGTAAATAACGCGGTAAAAGTGTAACGTTTATTCGTCACTTAAACTCAAAAGAATAAGTGAATTTAGATTTTTAATCCTACGGAAACACCTAGAAAATAGGGTTGGCGCGCAAATTTATCATTTTCGTGGTTGGAACGAAGAAAATAATGAAAAACAGGCTCAATAAACAGTTGCAAATTATCTCCAAGTAGTTGTTCATAACCCATTCCTGCAATTACACCAAAATTTGCATCTACTCCGCGATTTAAACTACTAGTGACTTCTTCTGTCAGTTCTCCTGCGATATAATTGAACTCGGTCGTTTCTTTCTTAAGATGGTACAATATCGTAGCGCCCATTTTAAAATAAATACGTCCCGTAGCGGTCATTTCTTGATAAAAATTGAGAACTAGGGGTATTTCAAGATTTTGAAAATTAAAAACTTGTTCACGTTCACCGACTTCTTCTGTTCCTTCTATCGAGATTAAAAATTCTTCTCGTTGCGTACGATAACCTACATTTTGAAAATTGACACCCGTTTGAAAACTTACTTTACTAAACGCGCCAAATTCTACACGTCCACCTAAGGCATAACCAAATTCTCCTTTTTCAAATAGGTCCAACTCAATTAAATCATCTATTCTGGTATCACTTAATGGTAATGACTTTCGATAACTAAACCCTGGGGTCAATTGAACACCATAGCTGACTTGAGCATTAACATTTTGTAGTATTACGCCACTTAGCAACAGAAAAAATAAACGTATCATTCATTTAATTTTGGTGAAAAAACAGATATACTACCTCTAACGTGTTCCCATTCAACTTCGTCTGTTTAGCCAAATCTTTATGGTACAAATTTAAGGTATTTCGCTATCAAAGTCCGTACAGGGGCATCAGTGGATTGTCAGAATTCCTCAATTATTGTCGGGTAAATGTAAATAGCCTTGACTTCCGAAAACGGCTGTTGGATAAACTAGATTATGTTGTACTAAGTAACGGTCAAAAAATAACTTCCCCATTTGGACAGATCAAATTCTTCTCATTTCTCGCTTGAAATCAGTCAAAGTATCAACAATTCTCCTTCTTTCAAACGAAAACTGAAAAGAATTATACACTGTCCAACTTGAGTAACTTATTCTTTGATCGTTACTAAGATACAGTTCAAATGAATAGATCAATCAAAAAAGAGAGGCTGTTCCAATATTTCGGAACAGCCTCTTTTCGTGTACGCCTGATAAGCATCAATACTATTTTTCTAAGAATTTAAGTGGCTCAATGGCAGCATGAACCGTTAAATCATGTCCACTAGGGACTATTGAAACATAGCCCTTCTCCAATGCCGCTACATCGTTATTTGCCCCAATATCTTCGTTGACAAATTTACCAGTCAGCCAATAATAGGGGCGACCTTGCGGGTCAAACGCTTCCGCAAATTCCTCAATCCATCTGGCTTCAGCTTGCCTACATACTTGGATACCCTTGATTTCTGCCAACGGTAGAGCAGGTATATTGACATTTAATAAATTACAACCATCTGGCATCCCTTTTTCAATTACATCTCGTATTATTTTTTCTGCATAATGCTTAGCCGCACTAAAATCGGCATCCCATTGAAAGTCAAGTAGCGAGAAACCAATGGAAGGCACTCCTTCTATGGAAGCCTCCATTGCAGCGGACATCGTTCCAGAATAAATAATATTCAGCGCAGCATTAGAGCCATGATTGATACCAGATACACACAGGTCAATTTGGCGGTCTTTTAATAGAACACTCTTTGCTAGTTTTACTGAATCAACGGGCGTTCCTGAGCATTCCCAACTTTCAATTCCTGCAAATACTTCAACTTTTTTCAATCGCAACGGACTGGAAATGGTAATCGCGTGTCCTTGTCCAGATTGAGGAGAGTCGGGTGCTACCACCACCACTTCTCCGATAGTCGCAGCCGCTTCAACTAAGGCACGAATACCAGGTGCTGATATTCCATCATCATTAGTTATTAAAATCAGAGGTTTTTTCATAAATGTATTTTTATTAGCATCAACTTCATTGGATTTTTGATTTTAAAACCCATAAGCGGATTAATTTACTGACATATCTTTTACTTGAACTTGCAACTGATTTACCGAATGACTGTTATAAATTTGCGTAAAGCAAATGACGGTTTATGATTTATTCTAAAATCAGCATCTTCTAAAATCGAACAACTTTTATACAATATCTTTCTATGCTTGGTAAAACTGGAGTTTTAATTGTCAATCTAGGTACGCCCGACGCACCTTCACGTGGTGCAGTATATCGGTACTTAAAACAGTTTTTGCTCGATCCACGGGTGATTGACTATCCTTGGTTGCCGCGTAACTTACTCGTTCGTGGTATTATTGCACCTTTTCGGTCGGGTAGTTCAGCAAAGTTGTATCAACAGTTATGGACGCCCGAAGGTTCACCATTAAAAGTATATGGCGAACAAGTAGCGGCAGGCGTTCAAAATCATTTAGGAGAGGAGTATGTGGTGGAATTAGCAATGCGTTATCAGAGTCCTTCGATTGAGTCAGCTGTCGAAAAACTAATTCAGGCGAAAGTAGGCGAAATTGTTGTTTTTCCGATGTTTCCACAGTATGCTTCAGCAACGACGGGATCGGTTCACGATGAAGTGATGCGTATTTTACGTAAAAAAGCAGCAATTCCATCGGTGCGGATGATCAATTCTTATTACGATTACGAACCGATGATTGATATTTATGCCGATAATGCGCAAAGTTTTGATTTAGATAGCTACGATCATTTACTTTTTAGCTTTCACGGAACACCCGAACGGCAAATGCGTGCTGCCGATCCATTTGGGCACTGTACCAAGGCTGAGAACTGTTGTTCAACGATCACGGAGACGAATCAATTTTGCTATTCAGCGCAATGTCATGCCACTGCGCACGCCATTGCAAAAAAATTAAATTTATCAAAAGATCGCTATACCATTAGCTATCAATCTCGACTGGGCCCCGAAAAGTGGTTGTCGCCTTATACGATAAAGATTATAGAAGAACTTGCCGAAAAAGGAGCAAAACGTTTATTGGTATTTAGTCCTGCTTTTGTTTCCGATTGTTTAGAGACCACTATCGAAATTGGTTTTGAGTATCAAGAAGAATTTGAGGAAATGGGGGGAGAACATATTGATCTGGTACCAAGTCTAAATGCCGATCCACGCTGGATTAAAGTGATTGCAGATTTAGTAAGTGGTCAAAACGTAGCGGTGGCGACTAGCTAAGTTTATAGCGCTTTTTATTAAAACGAATTAATTTCAAAAAGGAAGTATCACCTAGATACTTCCTTTTTTTATATAAAATTCCTAAATTGCCCGCTGAATTAGAACCTTTCAATTAAAACTCAAAACTTTAAAGTATCAAACTCACCTACGGTATTATTGCGTTTATTTTTATCGTTATGCTGCTGCCACTCGGCTCAGTTCATCTTTTCGATTGGGACGAAATAAATTTTGCAGAAGCTGCGCGCGAAATGGTCGTCACGGGAGATTATTTGCGGGTAAGTATTGATTTTCAACCTTTCTACGAGAAGCCTCCTTTGTTTTTGTGGTTGCAAGCGACGGCGATGAATATATTTGGAGTCGGCGAGTATGCGGCGCGATTGCCAAATGCGATTGCAGGGATACTGACTTTGCTTTTTATTTTTAAAATCGGAAGACGTTTATATGATGCACAATTTGGACGTTGGTGGATGTTGGTCTATGTAGGTTCCATTTTGCCACAACTGTATTTCCATTCAGGCATTATAGATCCCTGGTTTAATCTCTTTACTTTCGCTGCGCTATATTATTTTTTGCTCTATCATTGGCGGGTGGAAGGTTGGAAAGGAACGAAAACTTTTAAAGGGCCTTATTATTTCTTTATTTTAAGTGCTTTCTTTCTAGGATTAGCAATATTGACTAAAGGTCCAGTAGCATTTTTGTTGGTCTCCTTGTGCTTTGCGGTTTATTTCGTTATTCGGAAGGGTTATTTTTTCATTAGTATTCCCAAGTATATTTCCTATACTATTTTGGTTTTATTACTTCCGGCTTTATGGTTCGGAGCAGAATATTTGAGCAATGGATCTGGTTTTATTTCCGAATTTATCCAATATCAGATTCGTTTACTGAGTACTAAAGATGCGGGACATGGCGGTTTTTTGGGGTATCATTTTATTGTCTTATTTATCGGTTGTTTTCCAGCTTCGATTTTTGCATTGCGTTCTTTTTTCAAAACAGAACAGGAATTGAAAATTCAAAAAAGCTTACGGTTATGGATGAAGATTTTGTTCTGGGTGGTCGTTATTGTTTTTAGCATTGTACAGTCTAAGATTGTTCATTATTCTTCACTAGCGTATTTTCCGATTACTTATCTTGCTGCCTTACGAATTTATCAAGTTACGCAAAACAAAGCTCGTTTTGCCATTTATGAAAAAAGTCTATTGCTAACTCTGGGCATTGTGTTGAGTATTATCGTGATTGCAGTTCCATTTTTAGGGCAACAGCCTTACATGCTCATGTTGGCGATTCAAAATGACCCATTTGCTTTAGCTAATTTACAAGCGGAAGTGGTATGGGAAAGTTGGCGAATTATTGGAGGCGTGATTTTATTATTGGGAATTTTACTCGGTTTCTATTTCCTACAAAAGCAGCGTAATACACTGGGAATCAGATTATTATTTGCGAGTTCTGCATTTTTTGTAATCACTACCTTATACCTTTTTATCAATAATATCGAAGGCTATTCGCAACGTGCGGCAATTGATTTTTATAAAACGCTACCCGAAAATGCGCTGGTTGTTCCTTACGGTTATAAAAGTTACGCTCATCTCTTTTATACCAATAAAACCGCGGAGCAAGCAGCACTGACCGGCGATAAAGGGAAGTTGTTACAAAAAGAAACGCACTTTAATCAGCCTGTTTACGTCATTACTAAGAATACGAAAACGGAGCGATTTGAGCAGGAATATCCGCATTTTGAATACGCAGGAGAGAAGAATGGGTTTGTTTTTTATAAAAAAGAATAAGTTTATTGTAGAGAAAATCAAAAAAGGTTAGCAGAATATCAATTCTACTAACCCTTTTTTATCGTATAAATATTTGAAAATCAAATAGTTATTTCAATTTGCCAACCGCTTCCGCAATTCGACGAATCGCTTCCCGCAACTGCTCTTCACTCGCGGCATAACTCAATCGGAAACAATTATCTGCACCAAAAGCAGAACCTGAAACGACCGCTACGTAAGCATTTTCTAAAATATAGAATGCAAAGTCAGTGGCATTATTCACTTCAGTTTTTCCGTCAGAAGTACCGAAATAATGGCTAATATCTGGGAAGATATAAAACGCCCCTTGCGGCTGATTTACTTTGAAACCCGGAATAGCGCCGAGTAATTCCCGTACCAATTCGCGACGCTCTAAAAATGCTTCGCGCATCTTGTAGGTCGGACTCATATCCGCTTCCAAAGCATACGCACCTGCTTTTTGACCAAACGCATTCGCACCAGAGGTGAATTGTCCTTGAATTTTGGTACAAGCCTTCGCAATCCACTGTGGAGCGCCCATATATCCTAAACGCCAGCCAGTCATGGCAAAACCTTTGGAAAAGCCGTTAACCGTTACGGTACGATCTTTTACGTTCTCGAAAGAACCAATGCTGATATGCGTATCGGTGAAATTGATGTGCTCATAAATTTCGTCACTAACGATAGTAATATTATCATAATCAGCAACTACATCGGCAATAGCTTTCAACTCCGCTTTGGTATAAACCGAACCTGTCGGATTACAAGGCGAAGAAAAGAGCAACATTTTAGTACGATCGGTAATTGCTGCCCGAATATCAGCAGTTGATACTTTAAAATCAGTTTCAATACCAGCTTTTAAAATAACTGGAACACCTCCACCCAATTTTACAATCTCGCTATACGATACCCAAAATGGAGCTAAAATTACGACTTCATCACCTTCATTTAATAGTGCTAAGCTCAAGTTGGCGATGGTTTGTTTAGCACCGTTAGAAACGACGATCTGGCTAATATCGTACTCTAAGTTATTATCGCGTTTGAATTTATTCACGATGGCTTTGCGCAATTCTGGCAAACCAGGTACGGGCGTATATTTAGTATAACCTTCGTCCAAAGCCTGCTTAGCTGCTTCCTTAATATGTTCGGGTGTATCAAAATCTGGCTCCCCGATACTTAGGCTGATAACATCGTGTCCTTTTGCACGTAGATCACGTGCTTTTTGAGTCATGGCAAGGGTTGCCGATTCTTCCATATTTTGCACTCGCTGTGAGGGCATAGGTTTAATACTAACTACTGTCATATGCGTTCTAATAATGAGTGATGAACTATTCTCTTGCTTGAATGGAGAAATATAAAATGATGAAAACGAAATGTAGGCATCATTGATTCAAAATCGCCACAAAAGTAACGGATTTAACTATCTATTGCAAAGATATTACTAAGTGTTGTGGAATGTTTTCCAATGGCTAAATTAAGGTCATATAAAGACATAAGAATAATAAAATAGCCAATGGGGAATTTTCTAAAAAATGAAACTACGCCGAAACATTGTTTATGTATGATTTATTTATAGAATATTTGGGAATAGTTGTTTTTTGTAAAATTAAATTAGAAATAGACTTGTGTTGTATTAAATAATTATTTAAATTGCGATTACTTTCTATGAATGATAAATGTCTAAAATATAAACTTGTTTTATATCAGTTTTCCTTCAACTTTTTCATTTAGTTGTTAAACAAATTAGACTTCATTTTCTCCTTCCACAAAACAAGTACGAAATCCTAATTATTACTAATACTGGCAAAGTGACTCGCCCGAGTAGTCGCTTACACTTTCTCTTTAGGTAACTATTGGATAGTTATTCTTACAGTTATACTGCATCGTATTGATAAAATATTGCTGTGTAGTAAACTGATTTTTAAGAGAATGTGATGAAATGGCTCGTTTGGCTCGATCATTTATTGTAATCGCTTTTGTAAATATGTCTTGTCTTATTTATAAAAGCGATTACAATAAATGAACTGCCACAATTAAATACTTTTGACAATTTATTTATATTATTCACTATTAAATTATCTGTGTATGAACAGCCGAGATTTTTTGAAATTACAGGGTTTAATCGCTAAACTAGAAATGACAACTGCGCAAGCAGCAAAAAAGGATGGTAGTTTTCGTAAATACCATCAATCATCTGTGAGTTTGCTTAAAGATTTACCTTTACACTTAAAGAATCTAGAACAAGGCTTGCGGACAGCTAAGTATGTGGAATAAGGCTAAAACGCACTAGAATAAAAAAAGCGACTCGGAATTGATTAATTCCGAGTCGCTTTTTTGTTAGTAGAAAAATATACAATGTTCCTAAAAAAAATAAGCCGCGTTCCAACGGCAATGGAACACGACCTACTATTAACAAATTATAATCCCATGAACATATAAAAATCTTGACAGCCGAAGCTGATAAAATCGTATTGAGTGTCAAATCTCCTCGTTGTTTAAAGAGAACTGAGAATAGTAAGCTGAGCCTTCAAGGACTCGGCTTACTATTGACAAAGTTTAAATCCCATAAAAACATATCCAAAAAATTTCCTTGACCGATTCGTTTAGCGGTCGTTTATTTCGTTTGACAATACAAATATGGGACAATAAATACGGCAGAACAAAGACAAAAATGCATAATTGTGAATATAAAAATATTGGTAAAGGTTTGCTAAAAAGTGGATTAATTTGGTTTAATTTACTGATAAACAGCTAGTTGTGGAGTTAGATTTTAACAGCTTATTTTGGTTAATTGTGAAAAAAATAAAAAATGAATGCCGATTTTTTTAATTTATTTTTTTTAGATTTTTTTTGAAAAGAAATAAGAAAAGGTGAAAAACGACTTTTTTTTGGTGAAATATGTCAATGTTTTTAATTATTCTTGAATTTGTTTTTGATAAATATCAATCGTTTTGATTGAATTTTTAAGATAAAGTGCAGATTAATAATTTAATTTACGCTATGAAAATTAATCATCTTGCTATATATGTCAGTGATCTTGAAAGAATGTGTACGTTTTATGCAAAATACTTTGGTGGCGTAGCGGGAGATCGCTATCACAATCCACGTAAAAATTTCACATCTTATTTTCTATCCTTTTCTACAGGCTGTCGATTGGAATTGATGCATCGTCCCGATATTCCTACTAACGTGAATGATATAATTAAAGAATATCGCGGCTTGATTCATTTTGCGATCTCAGTGGGTTCAGAAAACAAGGTTAACGAATTGACAGAACAATTACGAGTGGACGGCTTTTCTATTATCGGCGAGCCGCGTTGGACAGGAGATGGTTATTATGAAAGTGTAATCCTTGACCCTGAAAATAATCGGGTGGAGATTACGATTTAATTTAATTCTCTCCGCAAAATCTCTACAAACTCATACACATCCGCAAACGAATTATACATTGCCGTCGGCGCAATTCGAATTACATCAGGCTCGCGCCAATCGGCGATCACACCCGCTTTAGTTATTTTTTCAAAAAGCGTTTTATCCGCATTTTTAACTTGAATGGATAACTGCGAACCACGTCGCTCTGGATCGCGCGGCGTGATGATATTGATTTGGTCATTATTTAGATTATCCACCAAATATTCGAGATAACCCGTTAGCTGGATCGACTTTTTACGTAAGTTTTCAATACCTGCCGCTTTGAATAATTCCAAAGAAGCCCTAATTGCCGCCATCGACAAAATCGGCGGATTACTCAATTGCCATGCTTCTACAGTTGGAATCGGATCGAAACCATCGCGCATTCCAAAACGCGTCGTCTTATTATGTCCCCACCAGCCCGCGAAACGCGGAATATCCGTCTTACCTAAATGCCGTTCATGTACAAAAACGCCACCCAAACTGCCTGG
>JBGCES010001080.1:0-14826 GCA_045106545.1 Saprospiraceae bacterium | reverse complement strand
CTTTCCGACGACTCCGCCATTGCCGATGTAATTCGTAATACAGCGGAAACACTTTATCATCCAACGAGTACTTGTAAAATGGGTCAAAATGAAGCGGATAGCGTTGTCAACGAACGCCTACAAGTACATGGTATTCAAGGACTGAGAGTCATTGACGCTTCCATCATGCCGACCGTGACACGTGGAAATACGAATGCGCCAACGATTGCAATTGCAGAAAAAGGAGCAGAGATGATTTTGGCAGATGTGGCGAAATTACAGCAACGGGAGAGAATCGTAGCTTAAAAATTTATACTTTTGTTATTCTAATGCCCTACTAAAAGTTGTAGAAAGTTTTGAAAATAATTTAATTTTTGACGCAGATTGGCGCAGATTTTTATGATTCAAGTAGGTTGTGAGCGACATAAATTTACTTGAATCATAAAAACTTAGTGAAGCGATTCCACTAAGGAATCATAACCTACCTCCGCAGGGTTACAGACAAAAATTACCGTCAAATAAAAACTTCACACAGTCCTTATTTTTTTACAAATAATTTCATGCAAAATACCACCTTTCAAGTCCAACGTAGTCAACTGTCCCAGACTCAATTAGTCACCACTGATCTTCCTGCGCTAGAAGCAGGTCAGGTTTTATTAAAAGTTGACCAATTCGCTTTGACGGCAAATAATATTACTTATGGTGTAGTCGGTGACCAGATTGGCTACTGGCATTTTTTTCCTGCAACGGATGGATGGGGCGTGCTACCCGTTTGGGGATTTGCAGATGTAGTAGCGAGTGAAAATGCAGGTGTAAAAGTAGGAGAACGCTTTTATGGTTATTATCCGATGGCGGATTATTTGGTAGTAGAAGCGGGGAAAGTGAGTCCGTTTGGTTTTTTAGATATTACTGCTCACCGAAAACCACTACCCGTTTTATATAATCGCTACACCAATGTAGCCATGGAAAAAGCCTATGCCAGTAGTAGTGCCGCCATACAAATGATTTTTCGACCACTTTTTACTACGTCTTTCTTGTTAGACGATATGTTAATTGATAATGACCTATTCGGGGCGGAGCAAGTCATTTTAACGAGTGCATCAAGCAAAACGGCATTTTCGTTGGCGTTCTTACTAAATCAACGCACAGATCGGAATTATAAAATCGTCGGTCTGACCTCTGCACGTAATATTGATTTTGTCAATGGATTAGGTTGTTACGATAGTGTTTTAGCATACGAAGATTTGCAAGCAATTGCAGATACCACAACCGTAATCGTGGACTTTGCTGGCAACAAGCCACTGTTGTTAAATTTACAAGATCAGTTACAAAACCGTTTAAAATTTATCAGTCAGGTTGGCGTGGTTCACCACGATCAGCGCGTAGGCGATGGAAAAGTAAAAGGTAAGTTCTTCTTTGCACCCGCTTATGCAGAACAACGATTAAAGGATTGGACACCAGTTGGTTTTCAACAACGGATCGGAGCGGCTTGGTTGGAATTTGTTAATGCAGGAAGTGATTGGTTAAAGATCAGCGAGACAAAGGGATTATCCCAGATGGATGCTATTTACCAGAAAGTATTAGATGGCTCAGCTGATGCTAAAATTGGGCAGATTATCGAACCGTAATTAAGTGCAATGACAGAATTAGAGAATGATAAAATGGATGAATGAGTGCTGATAATCAGTTCATTACAAGTCATTTATTGTCAAACTAAATACGTCAATCTGCTTAGTGCTATCAAAATATTCAATGCTTCCTTTAGGTCAAGAGAGAAGTTAAACACTTGAGATTTAGAAATGAGTATTTAGGCGTAAAATTAGCCGTTTAAACCACGTCCTTGCTTATTGATTTTACCGTCTTGCTCTAGTTTCTTCATCAAGCGATCAAGAATACCATTGATGAAATCTTTACTTTTATCAGTACTGTAAGATTTAGAAATTTCGACAAATTCATTTAACGTGACCTTCGTAGGAATCGTAGGAAAATTCATCAATTCCGATAACGCCATTTTCAATAAAATCATATCAATAATCGCTACGCGATCCGCATCCCAGTTTTTCAAAACGGGTTCGATTTCACTCAACAAGACTTTATCATTTTCATAGACATCACGGAAAAGTGCTTCGCCAAATTCACGGAAAGTCTCGTCCGTTGGACGATGCACTTCATGAAAATCAGACTGCGTAGGTAATGCTTTAATCGTCTTCTTAACAGCACCGACAATTAACGACCGATCATCGACCCAACCTGCAAAATGATCATCCATCAATTCATCAAAAATCTCTTTACCACAAGCCGTTTTATATAATGCTAGTAGCATTTTCTTATGCGATGCGTCATCTGCATTTTTGTCTGCTAAGTACGTCTGATATTCGTCCGTTTTAGCAAATTCAACATAGATCACCCGAGTAGCGTCGTCACTCAACTGATCCTTCAACTTATATCTTCTAACTAAAGTTTGGAAAGCGACATTATCTCGGATAGAATTGATGAGTGGATTTTGACTCAACTTAGTCGTGAACGCTTTGTCTGCTTCGGTAGGTAATAGCTTGGACATCCGCCGTTCTTTATCCTTTTCCGAGTACTCTGCGATGCGCTGTATTTGCAGCATATTGAGCAGATACATCTGGTAGGACTTGCGTACATTTTCGTGATACCGCACCATTGCTTTATCAAAAGTCAGCTTTTGATCGCGGCTCATTGTGTACAGCATCTGCATAACTTTTATGCGGATATTCCTTCTACTTAACATAGTTTGATTTTGTGGTTTGTTGGCAGATCGTTTGTTGGTAAATTTGAATATTAAAGGATTATGAATAAAAAAATCAACCCTAATCAATACCCCAACGAACAATCTTTGTACCACCTATAATTGACTGCCTGCAAAGAAAAGCTAAATTTATGAGATATGTAGTCTCCCTCTTGTTTTTTTTGCGAAAGCTGTTACTTTAATATCGTGCAGCGTCCTAATTTTGAGCAAAATGAACAAATCTTTATTTGCTTACCTTTTATTAATAACTTAAATTGCCGACATAGTTATCAAAGTGGTTATAACAACAAATTAGCTAAAGTGCTGAATTTCAGATAGTTGCGGATATATTATTCATATTACGTTTACTGTTCTTCCTTCATTACTTAAGATAATCAATGATAAAATTCAACTATTTATAGCTTTTTTCTAACCACTTTTAATCATTTTTTTAATAACCGAACCACCAATTTCGGTCAAAAAACATTTATTCAAAACATGGGATTATTTTCATTTTTAAAGAAAGCGGGTTCTCGTCTATTTTCTAAAAACGAATCCGAAAGAGAGAAAACCACTACTAGCGGTCTAAACGACATGGTTGAACACAACCAACGATTAATTTTACTAAAAGGAGTAATTAATAGCCTTAATGTACCCGTTGAAAATCTATCTTTAGATTTAGAAGACGATAAAGTAACGGTTTATGGACAAACGGATACTTATGCTAACAAGGAAAAAATTGTTTTAGCAGCAGGTAATGTATCAGGTATCGCAACGGTGGATGACCGCCTGTCTGTTTCTGCTTCAGTTGGAGAAGAAGAGGAAGAAAAAGCAGTAGAAGCTACTTTTTACACGGTAAAGAAAGGTGATTCTTTATCAAAAATTGCTATCAATCACTACGGTGACTGGAAAAAATATAAAGGCATCTTCGCGGCAAACCAGCCAATGTTGAAAGATCCAGATTTGATCTACCCAGGTCAAGTATTGCGTCTTCCACCAGAAGATCAATTACAAGCGTAGTTGATTAACGCGTAACATTTTAACGCGTAACGAGTAACAACCGCGACTTAGCTCGTTTGTTATCGTAGTTATAAAAAAAATTAAAAGCCATTGCGAATCGCTTGATTTACAATGGCTTTTTTGATTCAAATTCTATATCGCTCACGCTAAAATATTACTCGTTAACAGTTAAGCGTTACTCGTTAAATCCGCTTATCAATTATCCGACTCAACTTCCCGCCCTGACTACGCGGAATCGAATCGCAAGCACATAGATTGATTTGCATCGACAAACCTACCGAATCCTTAATTTTTGCTTTTAGTTGATTCGCAAAATCTATATTATTCATATCTGCGCCTTGCGCCACTTCCACTTCTACCGCTACTGTATCCATCGTCCCCGCCCGTTCTACAATCAAGCGATAATTGGGGCTCAAAAAATCAAACTGGTGGATTACTTCTTCTACTTGCGTATGAAATAAATTTACGCCCCGAATAATTAGCATATCATCCGAACGACCTTTGATCGACGACATTTTAATATGCGTTCGTTTAGCGCTTGCATCATAGTTAATCGAACAAATATCGTTGGTCCAATAACGTAAAATTGGAAAGGCTTCTTTGGTTAAAGTCGTAAAGACAAGGACGCCTTCTTCGCCGTAGGGCAATGGTTCACCCGTATCTTTATGTACTATTTCTGGAAAGAAATGATCCTCCCAAATATAACTACCTGTCCCCTGCTCTTCCACATCTTCTTGCGATACGCCTGGCCCAATAATTTCACTCAATCCATAAATATTCGTTGCCTGCACATTTAAGCCTGCTTCCACCTGATCGCGAATCGCTTCCGTCCACGGTTCTGCGCCGAGAATAGCATATTTTACGGCAAGTTCACTCGTATCAATACCGCGTTTGGCAAATTCATCCGCCAATGTCTGCGCATAAGAAGGTGTACAGCACATCACATCGGGTTTAAAATCTTGCAGAATGGTCAATTGCCGTGCTGTCATACCGCCAGAAACGGGAATTACTGCCATACCCAATTTAGTAGCGCCACCATGCATCCCTAACCCTCCCGTAAATAGCCCATAACCATAAGCATTATGCAATTTCATACCCGAACGCGCGCCCGCACAATAGAGCGAACGAGCGACCACTTCATCAAAAACATCGAGATCATTTTTGGTATAACCGACCACGGTCGGTTTACCCGTCGTACCGCTCGAAGCATGGATACGGCGAACTTCCGTCATCGGTTTGGCGAACATTCCATAAGGATAATGATCCCGCAAATCTGTCTTTTTAGTAAACGGAATTTTCGATAAATCTGCCACCGTTTTTATATCTGATGGGTGTAACCCGATCGCATCAAACTTTTTTTTATAAAAAGGAACGGTCGCGTAAAGTCGTTGTACCAAAGCAGTGAGTCGCGTATTTTGCAAATCGCGTAGTTGCTCCAGTGGCATATTTTCGATATGGACGTTGTACATGAAGGAGAATTTTGAATAGTTGGTATTTCGTTCCACAATGTAAGTAAATCATAAACAACTCTGTTAATATCTAAAGTGAGTTCTTTTAGAAAACACTTTAAACCACAAGCGAATAAGTATTATTTAATAGATATATTTTTTATCTAAATTTTAAACCAATGAAATTATCAATCTATTCCCTATTTTGTTCTTTGCTTTTTTTATTCCATACCGCTCACAGTCAGCAAATAACTGAATTTTCAGCCTCTCCAGAAGTACTCGCCGATTTTGATAGTATTCTAGTACAGACTTATTCAATCACAACTCCTCCAGAAGCTGGTAAGTTTATTCGTTCTGAAGAAAATAACAAACTCTATTTTCCAACTTATAATATTGATTTCGTAAGTTTTTTGGGTGTAAAAGATGGTGTGTACACTTCCATGATTCAACAATGGTTTGAAGGTAAAAAAGTGGTCGCTGGTAGAAAGAACACCAATAACGAGAGACAATACGAGCTCAAAATGAATAAGTTCAAAGACCGTAATATGCGCTATCAGCAAAAAATTGCTCAAACTGACACTTTGAATAAAGAAGCACTATTTTTTGTTGCTTTAGAACTGCTCCATGAAGTCAAAAATACGCCCTACGCTTCTAAATTCGTTCAATTGATTCGTACATCTTATCCAAGCGATATTACTAAGCATCAATTTGCCTACCAGCTAATAAAAAATCAGCCGCTAGCATTGCAAACCTCAATGCATATGACTCCACAGTTTGCCTATTTTAAGAATCTTTCCAATTTGAACACCATCACATTAGACAGCTTCCCACTAATTTCTGCTGAATCTACAATGACAGCTAAAAAAGATAAAGATATTACCATTCTCGATTTTTGGTTTACCGCTTGCCCACCGTGTATTGCCGACCATAATTTGATCGCAAATGATACAAGTTTTTATAACCAGTACAATTTAATCAGCATATCCATTGATAGTAAAGAATCTGATTGGCGAGCATACTTAGAAAAACACCAGCTTCCATGGAATAATTTATTGGAGGTAAAGACAGATAAAGTTAAACTATCTAGTACGCTCGGTTTAATGCAATATCCCTCCTATTTAGTTTTAGACAAAGATAATCGTCGAATTGCTATTGCCTATTCGTTCGAAGAACTCAAGTTGATTATTAATGGAATCAAAGTAATGGAAACTTTTAACTAAGATTGTACATAGGTTGAAAACCTGTGCTCCGTTTCTCGAACATTGATCCCCCTTTATCGAAATATTTCGTTTCTTTGGTAAAAAAAGGGCTATTTCGTCCTATCATTTATGGAAGTCATCAATACAACTAGTTTACGAGGTCGCATTTACGACTTTTTTACTCAGCGCGTGGTGTATCACAGCATCATGTGGCTATTCTTACTATTGTTCTTATTGCTGATAAATGGTATGAACCAAGGTTTCTTTTTTACCTTAACTAACCAATTGGTATCGCTCTTTTTTTACGCCATCATTATCTATTTTAATCTCTTTTACCTTATCCCCAATTACTTAACCAAAAAGAAATTTCTTAACTATTCACTGTTGTTAATCGCATCTGTGTTGGTCATCACGCCCATCAAAGTGATGGCGTTGTATTTAAAGTTCACGAATTATCCTGCGGCACAACAAGAGTTAGTAAATAGTTTGCACTATAATTTTTTGGTGACTTATTTTATCGTTGGTTCATCTACGATTTTTAAAATTGTGACCGACTGGGTGCGTCACTTACGCGAACGACAAGAGTTACAAACGCAAACGATGCAATCTGAATTGCGCTTTTTAAAATCGCAAATCAATCCTCATTTTTTGTTTAATACGCTCAATAATCTCTATGCACTGACGCTCAAAAAAGATGATAAAGCACCAGAAATCGTGATTAAGCTCTCGGAAATGATGCGTTATATGTTATATGAGTGCAACGAGAAGCAAGTGATGCTGAGTAAAGAGGTGCAGTACATTCAAAATTACCTCGACTTAGAACGATTGCGGCAGAAGAAAGATGTAAATATTAATTTTGAAGTACAGGGTAATATCAGCGATCAACGCGTTGCGCCGCTGATGTTTATTCCGTTTTTAGAAAATAGTTTTAAACACGGGCTGAACGCAAGTATTGATCGAGGTTTTGTGAATATCTACTTGAACGTAGAAAATAAGGAAATTGATTTCTTCATTGAAAATAGTAAAGCGCCTGCGCTGCCGCAAATTTCGCATAAGCGCAGTGGCGGAATTGGCTTGGTGAATGTGCGCAGACGACTGGATATTTTGTATCCGGGGCGGCATGAATTGAGCGTTTCGGACGAGCCGAATACGTATGGGGTGAATCTGAATTTGGAGTTGGATTAGATGAAACGCAAAAGTGTATGGATTATGTAGTTTTAGATCGCGGTAGATTTTTTATTGTATAAAAAAGTCTTGCAGAGTAGGCAGAGTGTGACGTTAAGGAAACGCGGAGACCGCAGAACGCGCGGAGGAATTTTGTTTTGATAGTCATTTTTGTTTAGTTTTAACTTGACATCTAATGTAGATAAGTTGATATGTCTACATTATTTTATTTTTAATTAAACATATTATTGAGATGACACCACACAAATTAAATGACATTACCTACCAAATTATCGGGGCAGCAATGGAAGTACATGATGAATTCAAAGCGGGTTTGACCGAAGAAATTTATGAAGAAGCAATGGAAGTGGAACTAAAACTGCGCAATATAAAAGTGGAACGCCAAGTTCACGTCCCAGTCTATTACAAAGGCATAAAACTGAAAAAGAAATATTTCATTGATATGTTAGTGGAAGATAAAGTGATTGTAGAGTTGAAATGTGTAAAAGAATTTCATCCCATTCACGAAGTGCAGTTAGTGACTTACATGAAATTAACAAATAAAAAGCTCGGTCTGTTACTAAATTTTAACGTAACCAAAATGATGGACGGCATCAAGCGTAAAGTGAATAACTTATAAACGCAAAATTCGTAGAGAAACATGGAGGTAATTCTAAGAAAAAAAACTCCGCGTTTCTCTGTGTCCTCTGCGTTTCCCCAAGTAACGCTCTGCTCTCTCCTACTGACTTTTTATGTAATAAAAATCCCCGCGACCTAAAAAAATCGCCTTTTTAAAAATATAAAACACGTAAAATGATAAATGTAATTATAGTTGACGACGAACCACTTGCACAAGACGTATTAGAAACTTACGTCCAGAAGTTGCCTAACCTTAATCTAGTGCAAAAATGCAGCAACGCCCTTGAAGCGAACGCCGCCCTGAAAGCACAAGATGTTGATTTGATGTTTTTGGACATTCAAATGCCACAATTGACAGGAATTGATTTCCTAAAATCGTTGGACAAAGCGCCCGAAGTAATTTTCACGACCGCTTATCCGAATTATGCCATCGAAGGCTTTGAGCTCAATGCGATTGACTATCTATTGAAACCAATTTCGCTCGACCGCTTCATGAAAGCCGTAAATAAAGCCGAGCAACAAATTGAACTAAAACGTGGCTCACAGACCGCAGCGCCAAGTGGACCAGAAGCACCTGATTTTATCTTTGTTAAAGCAGATAAAAAGTTAGTCAAAGTCAAGTATGACGATATTATCTATATCGAGGGCTTGAAAGATTATGTCATTATCCGCATGGATAGTGGGCGCGTTATTACGCTGCAAACGATGAAAAGTCTGGAAGCAAAACTTCCCGTAGGTTTATTCAAGCGTATTCATCGCTCGTATATCGTAGCCATTGATAAGATTCAGGCGGTGGTAGGTAATATGGTAGAAGTAAAAGAAAAAGGGCAAGTCAAGCATTTGCCGATTGGTAAAAACTACCGCGAAGAATTACTTGGTATCGTAAACAAGAACCGATTATAAAAATCATTATACTTGGCTAAAATAGCATTAGGGAAAATGTATTTCCTTAATGCTATTTTTTTGCCCCTTAGTCTTTCAAAAAACAATTGAATTACAAATAAAAAAATGGATTATACTTAATTTATAATTTTTTCGTAAAAACAATCGTATTATTACGATAATAGCTGATAATTATGAAAACTTGACAATACATTGTCCTAATCACCGCTAAAACCCTTGATTTTACATTAAATTAACTGATAATTTAGATAAAAAAATGTAGTCTTTTTGAAAAGAAAATTACCTTTGCAGTAAATTTTCTACACTGATTTACATCTTCCCATGATTATACTTGAAATTAAGTAAATAGGTATGCCTGCTGGTAACCACATTACTTCCTTTTCGAGTTTAATTGAAGATGTTTTTATTCTGAACTTTAATTTCACTTTTCATAAAATTCTAGTATGAAGAATTTCTTTACAACTCTTACTTTCTTGTTCATAGCAGTTTTTGCTTTTGGACAAACTACCCTTTCGGGTACGATTACGGATCCGTCCAGTAACGAACCACTTATCGGTGCTTCGGTATTGGTGGTTGGTACTAGTCAAGGAACAATTACTGATTTTAACGGAGCATTTAGTATAGATACTGAAGTTGAATCTGGTAAAATCCGTATTTCTTATACTGGTCATGAAACTACGGACTTAGATTTTAATGGTTCTACTAACTTTAACCAAATTGAGCTAAGCACCAGTGCTTATGGTTTGGAAGAAGTAGTTGTTACAGGTGTCATGGATATTGTACGTGACCGCAAAACTCCAGTAGCGGTTTCTACTATCACAATTGCTGAAATTCAAGCAAAAGGGGTAGGTAACGTAGAATTTCCTGAAACGATGAAAAATACGCCTTCTGTCTATGTAAGTGGTCAGACAGGTTTTGGTGATAGCCAGATGTTCTTACGTGGTTTTGGTCAAACCAACACTGCATTCTTATTGAACGGTCAACCTATCAACGGTATGGAAGATGGTCGGATGTACTGGTCTAACTGGTCAGGTATGTCAGATGTAGCTAACGCAGTACAAGTACAGCGTGGTTTAGGTTCTTCTAAATTGGCGATTTCTTCTGTAGGTGGTACGATCAACATCGTAACTAAAACAGTGGACAACCAAAAAGGTGGTTATGCACGTGCGATGGTTGGTAATGGTAACTACTTGAAAGGTACTGTTGCTTACAACACTGGTTTACAAGGAAAATGGGCATTCTCGATGTTACTTGACCACTGGCAAGCTGACCGCAAATGGGCGGACGGTACACCAGGTCGTGGACAGAACTACTTTTTCTCTGTAGGTTACAAGCCAAATGACAAAAATACTTTCAACTTTTTAGTAACAGGTGCTCCACAATGGCACGGTCAGCGTTGGTCACAATCACAAGAGACATTGGATGAAAATCCACGTTTCAACCAACACTGGGGTGAGTTAGACGGTGAATTCTTTACGGAGCGTCGTAACTTCTACCACAAACCAGTTATTAACTTCTCTTGGGATTCTCAACTTTCTGATAAAACAAAATTATCCTCTGTTGCTTACGCTTCTTTTGGTCGCGGTGGTGGTACGGGTAACTACGGTAGTAGCCGTAACCGTATCCGTACAGAAGATGGTCAAATTGATTGGGATGCAATTCAAGCAAACAACGAAGCGGATGATGATGGTATTGGTAGCTTTGGTAGCAACTACGCTCGCCGCGCTTCCATGAATAACCACCAATGGTACGGTAACGTAACTAGCTTAGAAACGGCGTTGACAGATAATATTTCTTGGAGTGTTGGTGCGGACTTCCGTTGGTACACTGGTGATCACTTCCGTCAACTTACAGATATTTTTGGTTTAAATAGCTACCAAGATTCTTTCCGTCACGCAACGCGTGGTAGTGACTTCACAGTAAGTTCTACTTTTGATCCAGGTCCTTGGAATGCTTTATTTAACTTCGCTAGTGAAGAAGAGCGTATTGCTTATGATTATTCAGAAGATATTAACTACCAAGGTGCTTTTACTCAACTAGAATACTCTAATGATGTAATTAGTGCTTTCTTACAAGGTGCAGTGAGTAACCAATCTTACCAACGTATGGGTCGCTGGGCAGATCAAGGTGAATCTGAAAAGGTTGCTAAAATCGGTTATAACATCAAAGCAGGTGCTTCTTATAGCTTTGCAGGTAGCAGTACTATCTTTGGTAACGTAGGTACTTACTCTCGTCAACCATTCTTGGATAACATCTTTGAAAATATTCGTTACAGCAATGACTTAATCGCTGCTGAAGAGGACATTCAAAATGAAGAGGTTGTTGGGGTAGAAATTGGCTACAAATACGAGAGCAAAAATTTTAGAGCTAATATCAATGCTTATAGCACATCTTGGCAAAACCGTACCTTCATTAATGTTGGTACTAACGACAATGGTACTGAAGACAACGAAGATGATGATTTCAACCAACGTACCGTTGAACGCGGTATTGGTCAGATTCACAATGGTATCGAGGGAGATTTCCAATACCGTACGAATAAATTACGCCTACGTGGTTTTACTTCAATCGGTGACTGGACTTACAATAACATTGAGCGCGTAACAGTTTTCAATGATGACACTGGACTAGAAATCAGTGACGAAGCAGGTTTGGATATTAATGGTGTAAACGTACCACGCGCACCACAATTTACCATCGGTGCAGGTGCTAAATATGAATTATTTGACGGTTTCAATGTTGACGTTGATTTCAACTTCTACGATGGCTTATGGAGACGCGATAACTTCAACTCTGGTGACGTTGTACTACGTGCAGACATCGGTGAATTAGATTCTTACGCTTTAGTAGATGCTAGTGTATCTTACCGCTTCAATGTAGGTGGTAACGACTTAATCTGGCGTGCAAATATTTACAACCTGTTAAATAACAACTACATCGTGAACTCTGATGCTTTCGGTCTAGTTCAAGGTAATGGTATTACTTGGAATACTTCTGTGAAGTTCATGTTCTAAGCAATTAGAAATAAAATAGAGATTTACAAGATTTTGTAAATTTGCAGATAAATAAAAACGCCCGTCGAAGTTCGCTTCGATGGGCGTTTTTGTTTTTAATTTTTTTGACACAGATAGACGCTGAAGACACTGCTGTTTTTTATGTTTTATTGCTCACGCAATCTTTTAAATTTAGCTTGCCAGAATAGATGCCATGTCGCTCAAGCTAAAAGTGCTACCGTCCACCTTCCACCTTCTACCTTTTTTTTACTCAATCGAAATCAGCCGAACCGTTTCTCCGACCATACAAATACTCGCCGCTGGCTCTTCCTCAAATTCAATACAAACCTCCAATCCATCGACGGGTTCGATGTCAAAATCAGCTAAATTCAACGGTTCTAAACGACGTTCCTCGTCATCCAAATCTAGCACTAATACAAATCCACAACCATCTAAGCCCGTCATGTCTTGAAACTTAGCGGTAATTTCACAATTGGCTTCTGATTCGTCTTTGTCACAAGCGACAAAGATGAAAGGGAAACTTAATAACAGTAATACAGTGATATTTTTAATCGTTTTCATGGCGTAAAAATTTTAATTTAAAAAGAATGTTCATGTGGAAAGACAATAGATATAACGAATGCCGTTGGGTAATATTCCGTTAAGATTATCCTAAAGTTTACGAAGCATCGTATTTTAGTGGCGAATTAAAATGAATCCTTCTGTGTCATCACTAATAATATATTCATCATGCCACGCCTACTACTACTCTTCGCTTTACTATCTACTTACGCAACCAATGCCCAACGCCCGCGCGCATTAGGCATCAAATTTGGCGTAATGCAACCAGGCAAACTCAATGCGATTACGGACGTAGCGGGAGTCCAAGTCGGACAAGTGACGCTGAACAAAGATGACCACATTCGGACAGGCGTAACGGCTATTTTACCGCATGCCGATGACATGTATCAAAACAAAGTTCCTGCCGCGATTTACATCGGTAACGGCTACGGAAAACTGGCAGGTTATAGTCAAGTCAAAGAATTGGGCAATCTCGAAACGCCAATTGTTCTGACCAATACATTGAGCGTAGCAACTTCCGTCAACGCTTTGATTACCAATTGCTTAAATGCTGATGGTAATGAAAATGTCCGTTCTGTCAACGGCGTAGTTGGCGAAACGAACGACGGGCGGCTAAACGATATTCGCGGTAGGCACGTTACCGAAGAACACGTTTTAACCGCTATCGCAACTGCCAAAACGGGCGCAGTAGCCGAAGGCAATGTCGGCGCAGGGACAGGAACGATTTGCTTTGGCTGGAAAGGTGGAATTGGTACGGCTTCGCGCGTTTTACCTAAATCATTAGGCGGCTACACGGTCGGCGTTTTAGTGCAAACCAATTTTGGTGGCGTACTGCGCATCGCGGGGCAGCCGATTGGCGAAAAATTAGGACAATACTATTTCAAAGACGCACTCGATGAGCAAGCCGACGGTTCGTGTATGATGGTTGTCGCCACCGATGCGCCACTTAATGCGCGCAACCTCGAACGCCTAGCAAAACGCGCCATGCTCGGACTCGCCCAAACGGGTGGTATTGCCTCCAACGGTAGTGGCGATTATGTGATCGCCTTCTCCACCAACCAGGCAGTACGCATTCGCAAGAGTGATGGACTGACACAGCAAGTAGAATTAGTTAAAAATAGCGCGATGTCACCACTATTTTTAGCGACCATTGAAGCAACCGAAGAAGCCATTATCAATTCGCTCTTTGCAGCAGAAACAATGGAAGGGAATGGCTATAAAATTGAAGCATTACCCGTGGAGAAAGTATTAAGAATTATGAATCTAAAATAAGAGAACAGAAGACAGATCGCTTTGCTAACAGAAAACAGATTCTTCATAGTCAATATCTAAAATCTATCTTCTGTCAATGAAATGGTCTGTTCTCTTTCCTCTATTCAAACCGTTTAACCATCAAGATCATGAACCACCAACACCGCCGTCAATTCCTCCGTTCGCTTGTCCTCGCAGGCGCGACGCTTTATTTCCCCGCTTGCAAAAGAGACAAACCCAATCCGAGTCCAACGCCAAATCCAATGCCTCCCGCGCCCGATACGCTAAAAAAAGTAGAAGAAATCGTGGAGCAAATGGAGGAAGATTTTAAAAGTCAAAACGTCCTCTTTCTACGCCCTGCCAACGAGCAATATGCCGATTTAAATATTGGGTTTAATAAACGGATTACACGTCAGCCTAAAATTATCGCGCTGCCACAAAACGTGGAAGGCGTGAGCGAAGCCGTGCGTTATGCGAAGCAATTCAAATTGCCCGTAGCGGTAAAAAGTGGTGGACATAGCTTTGAAGGCTTTTCGAGTAATGATGGCGGTATGTGCATCAATTTATCGCTCTTTAAAAATATTGATTGGATTGATGACGATACGGTCAAAATGGGTAGTGGCGTGAAGCTATTTGAAACTTACGATGCCCTTTTGCCGAAAGGTAAAATATTACCCGCCGGCTCGTGTGCGACGGTGGGTATTGCTGGTTTAGTATTGGGTGGTGGCTATGGCTTATTTGCGCGTAAATTTGGCTTGACCTGTGATAGTTTGCTTGGTTTAACGATGGTTGATGGCGATGGAAAGATTCATCGCGTGGAAGGCGAAGACGAATTAATGTGGGCAAATCGCGGTGGGAATAATGGCAATTTCGGCGTAGTGACCGATTTCACTTTT
>JBGCES010000108.1:0-3755 GCA_045106545.1 Saprospiraceae bacterium | reverse complement strand
TCATAGGAGCGGCAGATAAGCCAGCTACTAAAGCATCTACGGTCGCATCATTGACTAAACTAAAGGGAACTGCCAATGGCAAACCGGGCGTACCTACTGGAACACTTGGGATAGTAGGCGAGAACCAGTCAACGGTTCCATTATTGAAAGTCTGCGTAGTTTTATTACCGTATAGCCACACGTCAAATGCACCAGGAATAATAGTAGAAAGTGGGAAATCAATATTCAACTGTAGATTAGAAACCGACGAGTTAGCGCGGTTAAACGATCCCCGTAACGTATGTTTTGGATTCAGTTTGTAAACCAACGCCGCCCGTGGGGCAAATGCACCATCGTCAATAAAATTAAATTGGTCGTAACGCATGGCAGCCACTAAATCCAGTTTATCTGCTACGGCAAATTTACCTTGCACATAACCACCGATGACACTGTAATCATCATCATCTTCATTTCTTCCATAAACCAAATTTTCGGTATCCTGACTCGCAAAACGGTAATCAGCACCTGCGGTCCAGTTCGCATCTAAAAAGCCAGGGGTATCAAAATTATACTGGAGTTGCCCCTCTACCTGTGTACGGGCGATGGACGAGCGATTGCCCGTCTGATACAAGAAAGTTGGATTATCCATCGCACCACCATCATTATTTACAACAAAAAACTGAGCAAATAAGCCGCCTTTTTGCATTCTCGCTTGTGCCCAGTACTCATTCGCCTGCGCTAAGCCTTCTCCTTGTTCGTTGTAAAAAATGGATTTAGCATTATTAAAACCACCTGAAAGGAATACGGAAAGATCGTCGGCAGGACGGAATTCTAAAGTAGCGTTAATAGATGTGTTGTCCCAGCTGTCCGTTGCTGGATTGCCATCGCCGTCTTCGTCTAACTCATCCTGAGTAAGTACCTGAGTTGGAGGGATAGTTACATCCACGATGCCGTTTGCTACACCCGGTTGAAAAATACCATTGGTGGTAAATTTGGCAATCTGTACAGCATCGTCTGGATCATTTGGATCGAGTGTAAATTCGCCACCCCGACGGTGTTGGAAGTTGATTTTATAACCGAACTTCATATTTTCTGAGCGACCTGCGTGGCGGAGAGAACCGCCAAAAGTATTTAGTTCTCCACCAAATACTTCAACCGCAGTGCCAGGGAAATCAATCGGGTTTTTTGTAATAAAGTGAACCACACCCTGAGTTACACCAGGCCCATAAAGTGCTGAACCAGGGCCACGAACGACTTCAATTCGTTGCAAATCAATATTCGAAATACCTGCCTGATCCGACTGAAAGGTTCCGATACCCGGACCTACGAGACTTCGGTAATCCATAATCGGAAATACACTTGTACCAAAAAGACCAGCTCCACCCCGCATGGAAATATTAATCCGATTAGCAGATTGTTGTTGGATTTGCACGCCCGCCGTATTGGTTAGGTTTCGTACGGGATCGGTGGTGTTGGCACTCGTTTCCAGTTTCCGTGCGGAAATAACCGAAATAGAAGCAGGGGCTTCTTGTACTTTTTCGCGGCGACGAGAAGCAGAAATGACAATGTCTTCGCCAATTAGAACACCTTCTAATAAGTTGATGCTTAAGTTGGTCGTATTACCATCGATAACCATTTGCCGTTCTGAAAAACCAGTATAAGAAACGGTAATAGTAAACGGAGGATTTTCCTGAGTAGTCAGGCTAAATTTACCGTCAATGTCGGTAACAGTACCGCTAGTAGTACCATCAACAAGGACACTAGCTCCAATAAGGGCTTCTCCTGAGTCATCCATCACCGTACCGCTTATGGTGGTTTGCGCATGAGCAAAACCTGTGATGAATAGACTAAGAATGAGCGTTAAGAAGATAGAAACGTTATTCTTCATCATTAGTGAGAAATTTTTGTAAAGTTGGAAAAATGAAAAGTAATTAAAGGTTATTGGTAAGTAGCTGAACAGTGTTGTTCGACTACTTAAATTGCTATTAAAAAAATTGTTCTTTGAAAAGTGTCCCCGAATCTAGTTCAGGGCAAGTTGTAGTCAGACATAAAATAGTTTGAGCAAGCGACCGTAGGGTAGCGTTGAGAATTTTTTCTGACTGATTCCATCATAGAATTTGTCAAAGAACCAAAACAATCATTGGGTAGTATTGTAGAGAAATCAAGGGTAGATTGATTTATCTAGCTTTTTTAGGCTTGAATGGGGAGTATTTTAGTGATTTAATGATAAGAACTGCTTGTTTGCTGTTGTCAGCTTTGAATTTCAGTCGAGCAAAAATTTTGTAAAAAAGATATTTTATTTTCTCAAGGTTAGACTAGAAGTGAGTATATAAATAGCGTTGTAAAAACAACAGCATAGGAGATTGAATTGATAGATGAAATAATTTTCTGAATTATGAGACTAATGCAGAATAATAATCTATATAAAGCAAAAATATAAAATAATCTGAATTATTAAAAGGTAAGTATAAAAAAGTTGGGAATAGTTCTAATCAGAGAATAGTGCTATGAAGTAGTATGTTCTACACTAGAATTAGGAGGTGATTTAAAAAGTACATATTGTTTTTTACAAAAAAAGGAACATTTGAGTATGTTGTTCCTTGAGCAGCTTACCATTGAACTTTCCCTCGCATAGCTTTTATTTCGGAGCGATTCTTCTTTTTTTGCAATCGTTTCTTCTGGTTTGCTACCAATGGTTTTACTTTTTTTCGTTTCTTCGGGGGGATAAGTGCTTTACTAATGAGTTGAAAAAATTTGCGGGTTGCTTTTTCCCGATTAGTGGCTTGCGATCTGGAATCTTGCACACTGAGTTGCAAAATATCCTCTTTATTGATCCGGTTACGAAGGTTGCGGCGGATTAGATTCTTTTGCGTATTGCTTAGTACTTTTGAAGCGGTAATATCAAATAATAATTCAACCCGCGTTTCGACTTTGTTTACGTGCTGACCACCACTACCCGACGAGCGGGAAGTACGAAATTTTAGTTCAGGGCGTAAATCGGTTAAGTTTAACATGCTTTAAAATGTAATGTTAGAAAAGTGTATATTTTATTGTTTCGGCATTACCAAATGTCAGTAGTTATCACATAAATTACTTCTAATCAAGTATTTAATAATAAGTAAAAACTACAGAAATGTTATCTCTGCCACATAGGTAAAAGCAAATTGGAGTGAAAAAAATCCGCTGTTTCGCTTTTTTTAATAATTTTAACAATTAAGGGAGTAGGAAAATAATAAAGTACAATGGCACATCCTTCTTATCAATGGCTCTACGGGATATTACTTTTTGGCGTCACGTACATTTTTTTGATACCCCCTTTTCAAGCGCCCGATGAAGCACATCACTTATATCGTACCTATCATCTAAGTACAGGGAATTTATTTGCCATCAAAACAGCTGAACAACGGCTAGGTGGAACGATTCCCGTTAGTTTAGACTCTTTTGCGCAAACGTTTCGCTCCCTGCGCTATAATCAAGGCAAAAAGACGGATTGGACGACTTTGCGTCAAGAATTTTCCACGCCCTTAAATCCTGATCGACAAGCTTTTTTCGACTTTCCTAATGTTGGCTATTACGCACCTTTTGGTTATTTACCTGCCGTTGTTGCCGTGGGTATTGGTAAAATGATTAATGCTCCACTGATTGTTCTGCTTTACTTAGCGCGTCTTGCTACATTTCTAACGTGGACATTATTAATGATGTTTGCCATTCGTCAATTACCGATGCAGCAATATACGTTTTTGTTGCTGATGCTTCTACCAGCTTCTTTGGTTTTT
>JBGCES010001079.1:0-11221 GCA_045106545.1 Saprospiraceae bacterium | reverse complement strand
GGATTAGGGAAGACTTTAATAGCTTGTAATAATCGCTCCGCATTCATTTCTACTTGTACGATGGGCGAGTACGAAAACTTACCATCACGATCCATTTGTAGCAGACGGTAGTAATTGATGCCCTTAGCGGGATGAGTATGCAAAAAAGAATAATCTAATTCACGCGTACTATTGCCCGCAGCTTTTACGCGTCCAATGGGCGAAAATTTAGCATTTTCAGTAGCGTGTTCGACGATAAAGTGATCGGTATTAATTTCATTAGTCGTAATCCAATTGACTTGAATATCATTTGCAACTGGAATAGCAGCGATTGACAATAATTGTAAAGGCAAAGCCGTGCCACTCGCTACGCTCAACTGCGAAATATCTGTAATGCCGCTGCGACTAATGGAATAAGGATCGCTACCGCTTGCTGGCTTCGTGGTTGTTTCTGACCAACTGCCATTGGTATAATGCCAAATAAACGCATTGTCGCGGTCAAAATCGCTTGCTTCCTCAGCAGCATTCCAGGTAGCGGTAACGGTTAAATCTTTGGGATCGTTGCTCGTTTCTGTCAAGTGCCAAGTAACATCTACTACTTCCGAAGTCACTTCGCTACCCGAATTTCCTCCGTCTAGAACGCCTCTTGATGTACGAACGCTGATATAGCCCGTTGTGCCAGCATTGCTCATGGCTAAAGGAGTGTAGGTCGTATTGCCTATGGGGAAATTAACTTCGTTATTGCCCACTTCTTGATAAACCGCTCCTGTACTCGTAGTTTTAATATAACCTAGTGCATGAGTAATTTGCCCGCCAGCGTTTATGACAATATCATTCGTACCCGTTTGAATGTGGCTATCTTTTAAATCTAAAGTTCCACCTACTTCAATATCGTTTGTTAAAGTTAAATCAGCAGCGGTATTTTCTAGAGAAATGTTGTTGAAAGTAGTGATGCTGTTACCACCAATTTGGGTAGCGGCATCGCCAGTAATTTTGACCTCGCCATCGCCAGCAGATAAATTACCATCATTGGTCAAGTTGGTATTGTCCAATACGATTTTACTGCCATTATTTACTACAACATTTCCATCTGAAATAATGAAATTAGACTGGCTACTGCCAATATTATTAATTGAAATTATAGAAAATAGTACGATTAAATATTTCATAGAATATGGTATTTGACCAAGGTGTTTTTTCATTAGGCAAATGAATAGAATTTAATCTCAGTGTATACTGCTAAGATAAGCAGTAATCATTCTGAGAAACCCAAACTTCTTTCTGAGAAAAGCGAATTATTAATGCGCCTTAATAATAAAATTGACCGTATAAAAAGGCATCATATTTTGGTGTGCTTGTCCACCACCCTCGAATCCCGTATCACCAGTGATACTATTTGAATCGTAAAATCTCACATCGTTACCATCCCTGTTGCTTGCCGCTCCCGTATCAGAGCGAGTTTTATAGGCAAACTCCGTTGCTAAAGTACCTGAATCGTGATTATGACTAGGAATTTGGGCAATACTTAATGTAACGGTTTCTTCTCCACCCGTACTTTTGAGCGCGTGATTAGTAGCAGTACTTTCACTACTTTGACCAACTGCCAAGGGCACACGACCGCTAAAATTGGGCGTAACGTTAGTACCCAGCAATGTATTTAGGGCAGGGTAGGTAGCTGCATTGAATGAATTTCCATTACAAAGTAGCCAGCCAGCGGGAGCAGTAGTTCCAATGTACATTTGAATGGTGCCAACGGGAACAATCGTGCGTAAATCTATGGTAGCGGGCGCGACCCCATCATTGGCAAGTGAGATAGAAAGATTCGTTCCATCAAAACTGAGGGCATCAATGGTCTGATTATCTGTGTTTGTACTCGTATTCTGCTGCCAAGTACCTACGCCATTTGCATCACTCGTTAAGACGTATCCCGCTTGTGCGTTGCCATCTACGATTTTTACATTCCCGACTACGTGTAGTTTTTCATCGGGAGTAGAAGTACCGATTCCAACGTTGGCATTATTACCTAGAACAAGGGCGTTGCTTTGACTGACTGTTGCATCTGCACCAATTGCGGTTGCATTGGATAGATTGCCACTGCTAACATCAGCACCTTTACCGATACCCGTATTATTCGCTCCAGTGTCATTGCTGGAGAGCGCATTAGTACCAATACCAACATTATCGCCGCCCACAAAATCATCTGATTTTCCAGCATCTGCACCCATATAAATACTGCCGTTGGTATTGCTAAATTCTATATTTCCTCTTTGTAATCTAAGTACTTCTTGTCCGCCCGCTTCGAAATTAATTAGACTATTAGCACTTACATCAATGGAAGTCATACCCGCGTTATTTTCAATAATATCCTGAACGCTATTGACGGAGGATAAATCTACCGTTCTTACCGCTTCGCCATCATTCGCTAGTGATATTTCTAAAATATTATTACTCAATTTAAATTCATCAATGGTTTGATTATCGGAATCCGTCATATCTACCCATTCCATTACGCCTGAATTATTTAGTTGCAAGATTTGTCCTGTACTGCCTTTTAAATTAGGTAAAGTATAATTCGTCAAATCATTGCCCGAAATACCTAAGGTAAGTGGACCGTTAATGCGCGTTGCCCCATTTTTTAGGATAATGAGTGCATCGGAACGCTGACTAGCAACTCCTCCTATGCCATTTCCAATCACAAATAGGCGGTCTGTCGAAATTGGATCGCTCGTAGATGTCGGTGTATAGGAAGTATTAAAATAACCAATAACCGTTTCAAAGCCAGAGGGGGCAGTTACGCCGCTACCAAAGGCTTGGGAAAAATTACCAACAGCTGTATTACCAATACCAACTACCACCGATCCTTCGCCTTCTGCATTGCTACTGCCTATGGCTACAGATATATCTCCATTAGCAATAGCGCCACTTCCTAACGCTAAAGAAGATAAACCATTAGCTTCGTTAAATTCACCAAAGGCACTCGCGCCTTCGGCAGTTGCTAAATTGGCAAAACCAACGGCAGTGGTAGCAATATCAGTTGCTTCATTGCTAGTACCAATGACTACGCCGTATTCTCCACTAGCCATATTTTCATTACCAATCGCAAGCGTGGTATCTGCCGAAGCCGTATTGAGGTGACCTATCGCCACTGCGGTATTACCCGAAGCCGTATTGAGTGCGCCCATCGCCACGGTGGAATTTCCACTGGCTAAGTTGCCTTGTCCCATCCCAATGGAGTACAATCCACGATTGATATTATCCCAATTGGTATCTGTTTCCACGCCCGCACGGAAAGCACCTTTGCTTTTATCAAAAAAGAAACGGCTATCGTGGTCTGCATTGCCTGCATCATCGGTTTGCGCACTACCAAAAATGAAGTCGTCCGTAGCAAAATCTACGACGCTACCACCTACGATGGCGTTGATAGTGCCATTGCGGATAAAAGTATTTTCTAGCGTTTCCCAATTGATTGTTCCATTCCCGTTAGTGGCCAATACTTGTCTATTAACCCCATCGGCGGTGGGGAAAGAGAAGGCATTATTGATATTCAAAGTACCATTGATTCTTAATAAATCAGTATCAAATTCGCCGTAAATAAGTGGTGATGCAGCGTTAGAATTTTCGATGTATAGTTTGTTGCTACCCGTTTCATTTCCCCCAGACTGATAGCCTAAGAAAACGTTAGCATTTCCAATATTACTTAGTCCACTTTCGTGACCAATCATCACATTATTCGACTTACTATGTGCAGATGTGTTTCCTCCTGCTGAATTACCAAGGAGGACATTATTACTTCCTTGTTGATTTCCAAATCCTACATTGCTACCAACTCCCACGTTATTTTCTCCAGTGGTATTTCTAAACAAACTTTCATTTCCGACGCTAGTATTCCTATTTCCTTTACTGTTTTGAAGCGCTTTCATACCTAATGCTGTATTGCGAGAACCTTCTTCGTTTCTTTCTAATGCAAAAGCTCCAAAGGCAGAATTAGAGATTCCAAAGTCATTTAATCTAAAGGCGTGATACCCAATTGCTGTACTGACAGAACTTTCTGCGACAGATTCCCCTACACCTTCTCCAATAAATATATCCCAAAAATTATCTGGAAAAGATAATTGAGTTCGATTAACAGGTCCTACTCTTTTGAGCACCATACTTTCTCTATCTTCCACATCAAAACGAATAATATCTTCGTCTGTGCTTTCTTCCACTTGAATTTTCGTATCCGTATCCGCATCTGCTAAGATTGACGTATTGCCACTAACCAATTCCACCCAACCGCTGGAGCCATTAAACCAAAAACTTTCGGTATCGGTATCAAATACCAAGAGACCGACCGCAGCATTGCTAATCATATCTCTTTGGCTAGTCGTCATGCGAGGGATTAGCATCCCTTTATTGCTACTTTTGATATCGAGCATAGCGGAAGCGTCAGGATCGCTGTTATCGGAATTGATGCCTACTTGGGCGAAATTGAAAATGGAGAATTGGAAGTTGAAAAATAAAATGGCAATGATAGTTTTTATTGAATATTTCATAAGTGCTGTGCTATTGGAAAATTAATTAAGGAAAGTTGTCTAAGGAATATTAAAATGGTTATAAGCGGTCAAAATAACCTTTACAATTTGCCGCTTTACAAGTACATTCTACACTGACGCCCTGCACTTCCGTGCGGTTATAATCTACTGAGATTTCCTCGTCGGGTGCAATATCGCGGATGGCTTTGAGTACGGGATCGGGGCGTTCAATATCCAAAATAGAGTTAGGATCGCAGGAGTGATTGACCCAATTCAAAACGGCATCGTCTTGTACGTATTTGCTGTCAGCAATACGAGCGCAACGCGGTTGAGGAGTATGGTGAATAATGGTTAGCGGAATAGCGTAGTATTCCGTGTTCTTGGTGACGGGCTGATTGGTAAAAATGCCCATTCCATTGATGTTGCTTTTTCTTTTTTCTAAAATATTTTTTCTTGTAATTGTATTAGTCATGTTTAATTATTGTTAATAAAATGAAAAAGGATGATGCCTTCACCATTACTATTCACCCAACTTGTCGGCAAGGATGCTGTCATCCAATCTATCATTTCTCCGAAGGGAGAGTCTTCTTTTGCTCAATGATTTGCACTTTTAATTGAGCAAACCCTTTTTCTAATTCATTGATTTTGGCAACTTGTGCTTTCAGTGCTTCGTTTTCCTCTTCCAGAACGGTGATTTTATCATTCAAGGCACGAATAGCCTCCACCGTCATGGCATCGTAAGTACCATAAGCCGTTTGTAAATACCCTAAGTTATCTTCTTCTACTAATGTTGGAAAAACGGCTTGAATGTTTTGCGCAGTAAAACCGTATTGAATGCCTGTTGGGCGATAGGTATCTGTTTGATTGTCATTCCATTCGTATGTGACACCTCGAAGTGCTAATAGATTCCTTAGCATTTTTTCCGGGGACAATGGTGTAATATTTTTCTTTAAACGTTCATCAGAATTAGCCACCCAATTGCCTGAAGAGTTTTTAGAGGCTTGCCCATTGACCTCTAGCATGTTTGTGGTGGCAGTTCTACCAATACCAACTTTTCCATCACTATTGATTTTAAGTCTTTCTATTGTATTGGTATGAAAACGTAAAGCACCATTTGACCAATTTGCTACCACTACATCTGACGTACTTCCACCTGAAAAACCACCTCCATCTGCCCCAAATAATGCCCTTGTGCCAGCCTCATTATTCGTTTCTATATAAGCAGCTCTGCCAGATACAGTATTTTTTAACAGTAAAGGTCTTGTAGCGGTAGTGTTCGCAACTAAATCTCCATTAGCATTTAAAGCTAATATTTCATTTCCACCTACATCAAAGCGAATAATATCTTCATCGGCACTTTCTTCTACTTGTATTTTGGTATCACTGTCTGTGTCTGATAATGTAGCTGTCGCACCAACACCAACCGATACTGTTTGCCAACTTACATTGCCAGCCCCGTCGGTACGTAATACTTGCCCATTTGCCCCATCGGTAGTTGGAAAAGAAAAGGTATTATTGATATTTAATTCACCGTTGATTCGAACTAAATCATTGTCAAATTCCCCGTATAGTAAAGGCGTAGTAGTTTCGGAATTGTCGATATACAATTTGTTGTCGCCTGTTTCATCTTGACCTGCTTGGTAGCCAAGAAAAATATTATTGCTTCCTGTACTATATCGTCCAGCATCTGTTCCAATCGCCACATTATTGTTGCCCGTCTCGTTATTGAAACTAGCTCTTGTTCCAACTGCTACATTATTATTTCCAGAAGTATTAAGTCTAGCAGCAAAGGCACCGAGGGCCGTATTGAGTTCTCCCGTTTGATTAGAATTTAAAGAGAAAGTACCTACCCCCACATTAGCTGAGCCTCTAGTAATCGACATCCCAGCCTCGTGACCAAGCATGACATTAAAAAGCGATCGCTCATCATCCCGATTACTACCTGAATTTAAGCCTATGTAAATACTCGCTAGTGGGTCAACGACTTCCAATCGGGTACCCACCATTCTAAAGGTTTCTGGTCCGCCTGCATTAAAGCGAATAATATCTTCATCAGTACTTCTTTCAACTTGAATTTTGGTATCGTTATCTGCATCTGAAATAAGTGTATTAATAGGAAAACTACCAGTCACTTCCAAATCACCATTAATACGCAGAAAGTCATTATTAAATTCACCGTACAAAAGCGGCGTATCGGTATTTGAATTATCAATTGCTAGGCGATTGCTATAATCTTTCCAAGAACTTAGATTGCCTACTTCATAGCCAAGGAAAACATTTCCCGACCCAATATTTCCCGCACCAGTACCATATCCGATCCAAATGTTATTAGTGGGTGTTCCCGCTAGACCATAACCATAACCAGCATCATAACCAATAGCGATATTGCGTTCTGCGGCTTCGTTGCGAGCTAGCGCCAAACCACCAATTGCGATATTACGTTCACCAGTCATGGTATTTTCCATCGCTTCGTCACCGATAGCTACATTTCGAGTGCCACTTGTTAAACTTTTGAGTGCTTCGTTACCAATTCCTACATTACCATTCCCAGAGGCAAGATTCTCTAGGGAGCGAGACCCTAGACCGATATTTTTTCCACTATTACTAACCTTATTCAATGACTGATAGCCAATGGCAATGTTATTGAACATTCCGTCTGAGATGCCGAGTGCTGCTTCACCAATACCAATGTTGTAATAACCTTCGCTATTTTGACTCCCAGCGTTATAGCCCATAAAAATATTTGAAGTACTTATGAGTTCAAATGGGTTTTCTAAACTAGATAATAGCGCATCAGTAGCACCTGCGTTCTCTCCGATAAATATGCCTTTTCCAATATTTGCTGGCTCTAAACGAAAACTATCCATTCGCCATGCTTCTTTTCCTGCCAAGTCGAAACGAATAACGTCCTCATCTGTACTTTCTTCAATTTGGATCTTAGTGTCGTCATCCGCGTCTGCCATCGTAGCTACGTTCCCACTCACTAATTCCACCCAACCATTGGAATCATTAAACCAAAAACTTTCGGTATCGGTATCAAAAACTAATAATCCAACCGCTGCATTGTTAATCATGCCCCTTTGGTCAGTACTCATACGAGGTACGAGCATACCTTTATTGCTACTTTTGATATCGAGCATTGCCGAAGCATCGGGTTCGCTATTATCGGAATTGATGCCTACTTGCGAGAAAATATTGAAAGTGAGAAATTGGAAAATAATAGATAGACCAACTATTTTAAGTTGAGATTTCATGCTGTGTGTTTTTATGAAAAGCTAGCTGGTTACAAAAAGGGAGGAAAAAGTGTTTGTGGATTAGATTTGTTCTTATTGTTGGACGGGTAAGGAAAAAGCTGTAAAGTTGTTCGAGAGAGAAGTATCTAAGATGATTTCAAATGCAAATAAATATAAATTGAAGGAAATGCGCTTGAAAATGGGATGAATGTCGAAATTCTAGGGATGAGTGAAAAGGGAAAGGTTAGATATATTTACATTCGACTTAATACTTTTGTAAATTGTTTGAGTATTGAATTGTTGAAATGAAAAATCGATAAAATTATCACCTTGCAGCACCTGCTTACCTCTATCTGTATCTTTCTATTCGGCTTCGGAATTTCGCTTGGGCTAAATGCGCAATCTGTGAACTGGGCAGATAGTTTGCAAGTCTGGCAGCAGCAAATGGAGCAATTTACGGATGGACAGTTTTTACAAAAACTGTCGCAGATCGATCAAGTGGCACTCGCTAAATTACCGATTCAAGATCAGCGAAATGCTTATGCCACCTTAGCAGAGTTATACGCTCACCCCAATGTTAGTCTACTAGATAGTGCCATCGTTTTTTATAAAAAAGAACTCAAACTATTAGAAGCGGATAGCACGCGTTATCAGAAATGGATGCAAATTGGTAATTGCTATGGCAGACTAAGCCAGTTTCAACCCGCTAACAAAGCTTATCTCCAAGCCTATGAACTCTTACCGCACGTCACATTTACGGAAGGATAGTATTAGAACCTATGCGCGACTTGGTTTAACTTATGCCAAATTGGGTGACTATGACCAAGGGATTTCATTTATTGATCAAGCGGTGGCTGTTGGTGTACGGTCGGACAATTTGCGCGATACTTATACCGCGCTGTACAGTAAGGCGCATTATTATACCTTGACACAAGAATTTGAAAAAAGAGTGTCTTTGTTACCGTCTCTATTGCAATTGAGTAAGGAATTAGAAGATAGCACTTTGATTGTGCGTAGTTTAAATATCCTCGTACAATCGGCGGAAATTAATGCTCAATATGACTCGGCAGAATATTATTTAAAACAAGCGATTCGGTACGATTCGGATACTTCGGCTTTGACGCGAGCAGATTATCAAATTAGTATGGCAAGTCTGCAGGAGCGAGTCGGGCGAGATCTGGAAGCGAAAAATAATGCGCTGGCAGCGATTGCTGTTTTTCAAAAATACGGTCGCGGTGAAACGGAAGCGGTCAATTTTGCTTATGAACTATTGGGTGATATTGAATTTAAAAATAAGCGATTCGCAGCGGCGGCAGCTTATTTTCAACGTGCCTTAGACAATGCGGTCAGTAGTGGAAATCTGACGCGGCAGAAGGATTATTTAGAGCGAGTAATCGAGGTACAACGGGCGTTGGAGAATTTTCCTTTGGTGCTTAATTTGCTTGAACAGCAACAGGAAATTAAAGACTCCTTGGCTAAGAATTTTTATGAAGAACAACTCGCCGATGCGGCAGTGCGCATGGAAGTCGTGCAGAAAGAAAAACGGTTGTTGCGCCAAAAGGAACGCATTGATCGGCAAGTGCGACAAAAGCGTGTGTATGCCATTATTATTCTACTATTAGGTCTATTTTTAACGGCAATGCTAATCGCCTATGGCTATATTCGACGAGATAAACGAAAAATTGCGGCGCAAAAAATTGCACTAGAACAATCGCTGCAAGACAAGGAAGTATTGCTACGCGAAGTCCATCATCGGGTTAAGAATAACCTACAAATCATCTCTTCGCTTTTTGATAAACAAGCCCGTCACGCCGAGCATCCTGATTTTAAAAAATTGATGCTGGAAGGTAAAAGTCGTTTGCAGTCCATTGCTTTGATTCACCAGAAGTTATATCGCGATACGAATGTTCGGTCGGTTGATTTTTCGACTTATTTGCAACAATTGGTCGATTACATTACTCATTCTCACGCGCCTATAGGCGTAACGACCGAAGTGATTGCGACTGATATTATACTAGATTTAGATCGAGCTGTTCCACTTGGATTGATTGTGCATGAATTATTGATTAATGCGCTAAAACACGCGTTCATTACTAAAGAAAACGGTAATGTGAAAATTCGATTTGCTGCTGATCTTAAAAATGATTTTTTATTGAAAATTGAAGACGATGGAATCGGACTACCTCCTGATTGGGATACTACAGAAGAATCAAACCAAGGACTTGGACTGCATTTAATACGCGGTCTAGTGGAACAAATAGAAGGAATACTAAAATATAAAAGTTCTGAATTAGGGACTGTTTTTATCGTTCAATTTCCGATTAAAAATGCTTAGATAACACCTGATGCTATGCTTAAAACGACTCGCGTTCTATTGGTCGAAGACGAATTTATTACCCTTGATAACTTGCGTGAAGTCGTGGAAGAATTGGGCTATGAAGTGGCTGGCACAGCCATGAAAGCAGATGCCGCCTTACAAATTTTGCAAAGCACTTTTGTTGATTTAGTGCTATTGGATATTGATTTAAAAAACTCACAATCGGGTATTTGGTTGGCACAACAAATTAGAGCAGATTTTCAAATTCCATTCATCTTTTTAACTGCTTTGAGCGACCGCAAAACGATCAATGAAGTAGCAACATTGCGCCCGTATGGCTATATTGTTAAACCATTTACAAAGGATAATATTTTTGCAACGATTGAATTAGTACTAAAAAACTATGCGGCAGAAAATACAGAATCAGTGGAAAAAGATTACGTATTTCTGAAAGAAGATAAGGAGTATAAAAAAGTGCGTTTAGCGGAAATAAAATTTGTGCAAGCCTATCGCAATTACCTCGAAGTAACGGTGAGTGACAATCGATACGTTATCCGTTCTACGCTGAAAGACTTCATTCAACAGTTACCGATCGATCAGTTTATTCAAACGCATCGTTCTTTTGTGGTAAACAGATTTGCAGTGGAAAAAATTAGTGCAGAAGGATTACATCTAGCGGGGCGAGTGATTCCGATTAGTCGTAAATATAGTGAAGAAGTGGTAAGGCATTTTCCTATCTGATTAATAATTAGGCTTGTACAAAGTTTTGCAAAAGACACAGTTTTTGACGCAGATAAACGCAGATTTTTTCCGTAGCATTACGGAAAAAATCATAGAGAATCAGCGTCAAATAAAAACTTTGTACAGTCCCAATTAATAATATGGACTACCCTTTACTTCGTCAATCCTTCATACAACCATTTCGCTAACGCATCCCGATTGCCTTGCAAAATGATACGTTTTTGATCGTGAGCATTGGCAATATTGCCCAATTCGACGTAAACGGAGGTAGGTAAAGTTTCTCGTAACATATGCAAGTCGCGGCTGCTGACTGTGCCCGAATATTTGCCACTACTGCGATATTTCTTGTATTTTCCTTTGATGGTTTGATGCATCTGCTGTGCGAGTTTGCGCCCCGTTTGGTCGGTAGGGAAGTAGTAGAAGAAGAGGTCTGTCTG
>JBGCES010001078.1:0-5116 GCA_045106545.1 Saprospiraceae bacterium | reverse complement strand
ACTAAGAATTTATCGTTGTGCACAGGAAATTGACTTTGATGCACACTGCCTTCCATACCTAACTTGCTCCACAATTCTTCCGCTACGTAAGGCGCAAAAGGTGCAATCAATGGCACTAATGCCGCTACAACTTCGCGCTTATGACATTTTGCTTTACGCAATTCATTAGTAACAACCATAAAAGCACTCACACAAGTATTAAAGCTAAAGCGTTCGATGTCTTCGTTTACTTTTTTGATACAAGCGTGAAGCGATTTCAATTCTGTCTTCGTCGGTTCGCCGTCAGATACAATCCACTTTCCTTCTTCATTGTGAAATAGCTGCCAAAATTTACGGAGGAATTTATACACACCGTCCATTCCATTGGTGTCCCACGGCTTAGATTGCTCAACTGGTCCGAGGAACATCTCGTACATACGGAAACAATCTGCGCCGTACTGTGCCACCAATTCGTCGGGATTGATGACGTTGTATTTCGACTTGGACATCTTACCAATTTCAAAAGAAAGTAAAATGCGTTTATCGCCATTTTCATCCTTTTGCCAGTCCGCCATACTTGCCAATTGCAAAAATTGCTGTTGCAAATAAGCGGCATTAGAATCTACACTCGGATCGAGGTTTTCTAAATCCGTTTGGTACAGATAAAAGCCTTTTGCTTTTTCGTCACCAATTTCGCGCACGTAAGGCAATGGCGTTTTAGTTTTAGCATATTCCGTTCCTTTGGGCGCAATACACAAATAACCATTACCTTGTTCTGCGTGAACAAAAGGTGTTTTATTCGCTGTTCCTGCATTCACCCACACGGTAGGATATGCTCCACTGGTGAAATCTTCTTTGGTATATTCTGCTTTGGCATTCGCGTCCGTCACAAAAATCGCACGGTGCAAATAAGTAATCGTCCCCTGAATCATTCCCTGATTCACCAAGCGTTTGAACGGCTCGACGGTTGGCACTAAGCCCTTGTCAAACAGGAACTTATGCCAAAAACGTGCATACATCAAATGCGCCACCGCATGCTCTGCTCCACCTACATATAAATCGACATCGCGCCAGTAATTTACCGCATCTTGACTCGCAAATGCGTTATCATTATGCGGATCCATGTAGCGCAAGAAGTACCAAGAAGAACCTGCCACAGCGGGCATTACGTCCGTTTCACGCGTGTAACCATCCTCTAAATTCATCCAACTTCCAGCACGTTGTAGCGGGGAACGATCGCCTTTTTTAGGTTGAAAATCTTCCACATCGGGTAAAGTAACGGGTAGTGACTCAACCGGTAAAACGTGCGCCATTCCATTTTGATCATAAACCACTGGAAACGGCTCGCCCCAATAGCGTTGACGACCAAAGTTCGCATCACGTAGTTTGTAATTGATCTTACTTTCGCCTACGCCCATCTCGTTGACGCGTTTGCAAACTTCGGTAATCGCATCTTTTACTTCCATTCCGTCAAGGAAATCGGAATTGATGATTTTACCAATTTTATCACTTAAAGTCGCGCCGGGATAATCTGATTTATCCACCACGTCAATGATTTCCAAACCAAATTTGGTCGCAAATAACTTATCTCGATCATCATCACTCGGCACTGCCATAATCGCCCCTGTACCGTAATCTTTCAATACATATTCTCCAATCCAAATTGGAATCTGCGTATTGGTAAACGGATTAGTGGCGTACGCACCGATAAATTCACACGTGACCTCTTTCTCCGCTTGGCGATCTACTTCCGATTTAGAATTTACGTAAGCGATGTATTTATCAACCGCCGCCCGTTGTTCGTCCGTAGTCAATTGAGCTACCAAATCATGTTCGGGCGCAAGCACCATATAAGTTGCCCCAAAAATCGTATCGGGGCGCGTCGTAAACACTTCAATTTTTTCATCCGAATCGACCACGTCAAAAAATACACTCGCTCCTTCGGAACGACCGATCCAATTGGACTGAATCGTCTTTAATGCCTCTGACCAATCGATCGTTTCTAAATCATCCAGCATGCGTTGAGCGTAAGCCGTAATGCGTAGATACCACTGCGTCATCGGGCGTTGCTCTACGGGATAACCACCACGTTCAGAAACGCCATCCTTCACCTGATCATTGGCGAGTACTGTTCCTAATTCTTCACACCAATTCACATAGCCCACTTTGCGATAAGCCAAGCGAAACGCCATCAGTGTATCCGCTTGTTCTTTCGCCGACATCGCATTCCATTCATCCGCAGAAAAATGCGCTTCTAAAGAATGCGCAGCCGTTACGCCTTTACTACCACCTACTGCAAACTTCGCTTTCAGTTCACTAATCGGCTTTGCAGCATTTGCCTCTTTATCAAAATAATGATCGAACAATTGCGTAAAAATCCACTGCGTCCATTTGTAATAAGACGGATCGGCAGTAGAAACCTTGCGACTCCAATCAAAAGAAAAGCCCAATAAATCCAACTGCTCGCGGTAACGCTTCATATTCTCCGCCGTTGACTTGGCAGGATGAATACCCGTTTGAATGGCATATTGCTCCGCTGGTAAACCAAAAGAATCAAATCCCATTGGATGCAGCACGTTAAAACCTTTCAAACGCTTGTAACGCGCAAAAATATCAGAAGCGATATAGCCTAGCGGATGTCCGACGTGTAGCCCAGATCCAGAAGGATAAGGAAACATATCCAACACGTAATACTTTGGTAAATCGCTGTTATTGTGTACTTTATACACTTCTTTTTCTTGCCACTGTTCGCGCCACTTAGATTCGTAGCTATTGGGTTTAAAATCCATATTTTCTTAATAATAAGTGCAGAATTATGAATAATGAATCGAGGGATTCATTTAGGAATATTCTACGTTATTTTGATAGATATAGTTCCTTTTTTTAAATTGGGTGCGAAAGTAAGCAAATTTGGGAAAAGAGGAATGTTAGCAAGGAGATATTGTTTTTATTGAATTATTCTCTGATTGTTAAAATAGAGGTAACCAAAGTCAAATTACAGCTTAGAATATTCCTTAATACGATTCAGATAAAAATGAAGTTCAAATTTAAACGTAATAAATACGGAAAAGAGCTACTCGTTGACTGTGCAAGAATGTCTGAGGTCGAAGATTTTACGACCGATACGACACCGTTTTGGATTGATTTTTATGAAATTTTTATTGTCACTTCTGGAACGGGCGTTTTTTGTTTGGACAACGAGAGGATAGATTTTAAAAAAGGAACTGTGTTATTATTGCCACCGAGTAAATGGCGACAGTGGGAAGAAATTAACGGAACGCTTGACGGCTATTTTCTGATTTTTGAAGAAGAATTTATGTCTGCTTTTTTCAATGACGCACTGTTTCTATACCGCTTTCATTATTTTTATAATAACTCTACGCCTTCCTTTTTACAATTAAAAACCGAGGCTATTGCAGGTTTTATTGGCAAACTAAAAGAAGTCAAACAGGAACTGACCCAATTAAATTCAGATAGTGAACATCTTTTGCGTTCCATTCTATACTATATTCTGATTCACATCAATCGTCAGTATAAAGAACAACTAGGTATCCAAAATCAGTTTTTTGAAAATAACTTGACTTTGCGCTTTAAGAAACTGCTCGAACGACAAGTTAAGAAGTACCATAACGTAACCGATTATGCGGAAGTATTACAAGTCAGTAAATCCCATCTGAATAAAACGATTAAACAGACTTTAGGTAAAAACACCTCGCAAATTATCAAAGAACGACTTGCGGCTGAAGCCAAACGTGAATTGTTATACAGTCAATACAGCGTAGCCGAAATTGCTTACCAACTCAATTTTTCCGAACCTTCTAATTTTAATCGCTTTTTTAAAAGCATTGTCAAACTCACTCCTAATGAATATCGACTAATGAATTCAAAATGATAACTATTCGTTCATTTTGATAATGCTTTGCCTGTTGCATTTGCTGAAATTTGTCCTATCATTTTTCACATAAAAACAGCTTTATGCAATCTTTCAGACTTTCATTCCTTAGCCTATTATTTCTTTGTACGATCACTTTTATTGCTTGTGATAAAGACGAGGATAATCCAATTTTATTAGGTACAAACGTAACCGTACGCAATACTTTACAAGTTGCCGCTGACCCTAGCGTGGGCGGAACAGGTGGCGCAGAAGTACCCATCGAAGCCATTTTAGGTATTGCAGAAGGGGCATTAGAAATTACAACTACCGTAGGCAGCGGCGTAGAATATCAAGACTATTTAGACGGTCTCTATGATATTAACGTCAGCGAAACCTCCGTCACGTTCACTTTAGTTGCGCCCGCCAATCATCCATTTTACGGTGCGTTTTTCCGTACGATAGAGCCGAATACCTTCGACCGCTACTACTTTTCGCTTGCCGATAACCATAATATCAATTCTAGTTCTTCTTCTGATGCCTCCGCTGCGTTGACGGTTTTGTCAGACAATGAATTTGTGGTGACCATTGGCGAAGGTTTTTCTTTTAATCCAGGTTCAACATTTACAATTTCATTGGATTAGGGGCAATGATGGGATTAATGAATTCACCTTGATAATCAGCTAACTATGATTGTTTTGTTGTTGAATTAAACCTGTCTTTCTACATAAGACTTATTCGAGTAAAACTAGCTTCGATACTTACAAAAACCGAATCGAACACCAACACTATTTATCATCATTCAATCGTAAACTATGTCTTCAATTATTAAAATAACTACCGTCTTTTTAATGCTGCTATTCGCTGCCAGTTGTGCGCAACCTGATTTAGCAAAAATTAAAAGTGATGTAAAAAAAGAACAACAAAATATGGACAATCAGCAAAAAACAGCACTCAAAGCCTTAGTACAGAAATTTTACGATCAACTCAGCGATCCTAACAATCCGCAAGTAGATGAACTTTCTAAAGTTTATATGGCGGACAACTGGTTATCAACTCCCCAACCAATTGGCGGTCCAGATCGCGTAGGATTGGTGGCAACCTTGAAAGCGTTTGGGGCAATGATTCCCGATTTGAATTGGGAAGTAAAAGAAATGCTCGTTGATGGAAACCGCGTTACCGTAAGAAGTGTCGCAACTGGAACGCCAAATTCGCCCGAAGGTCATTTCTTCGGTGTTCCAACGGACGGTACAAAGAAATTTGAGA
>JBGCES010001077.1:0-2575 GCA_045106545.1 Saprospiraceae bacterium | reverse complement strand
GAAAATACGTAAACTTACTTTTCTTTGATAAAGAAAAGTACTAAAAAGTAATAGACGTCAAAAGGGAATCTTTCCATTGTGAGAGATTCCCTTTTTAGGTGCAATGACAAAATGAGTCAATGACAGAATGACAGAATGAATGAATGATGTGATGCTAAAAATGATGAAATATTTGCTCAATTCTTTTTGAAACACAGAGTATCACTTGTTATTTTAATATCCAATATCCAATATCCAATATCCAATATCCAATATCCAATATCCAATATCCAATATCCAATATCCAATATCCAACTATTCTTCATCTGGATAAACTATCCGCGAATGATGGATGCTTTTGAGCATGGTTTTGAAGACAGCGCGGCATTTTTCTAACTCTTCAAAAGTCATTTCCGAATCGGATAGTTGTTGTTGCTGCAATTTTCCTGTAATTACCTTATCGATTAATTCACTAATACTTTCCTCCGTTGGGGCAGTTAGGCTTTTACAAGCAGCCTCTACGCTATCTGCTAGCATCAAGATCGACTCTTCCTTAGTGCGCGGTTTTGGACCAGGATAGGTGAAAAGTGTTTCATCCACAACTTCATCTGGGTGCGCTTTAAGATGATTTCGATAAAAATATTCTACTCGTGTCGTTCCGTGGTGGGTACGAATAAAATCAATAATGATGTTAGGGAGGTGGTGTTTTTTAGCTAAAGCAACGCCTCCGGTGATGTGTTCGATAATAATTTTTGCACTTTCCAGTGGCGCTAATGATTCGTGTGGGTTTTTCGCATTCTGATTTTCAATAAAATATTGCGGCTTCAACGTCTTTCCAATATCGTGGTACATCGCAGCTACTTTACAAAGTAGCGGGTCTGCACCAATTCTATTAGCAGCAGCTTCGGATAGATTGCCCACTTGCAGACTGTGCTGAAAAGTACCAGGCGTTTTGTTGGACAACTCTCTTAATAACGGACGGTTCATATCTGACAATTCTACTAAGGAAATAACCGAGGTAAAACCAAACAATCGTTCTAATAATGGAATTAGTGGATATGCTAAAAGTGTGAGAAACACATTGAGGAACAACCAAGTGTATATGGAGTAATCAATAATATCAATCGTACCTTCTCTGATTAATTGTAAGCCCAAATAACCCAAAGCATAGGTTAAAAATATCGCTCCCATCGAATAAAAGAAACGCGTCCAGTTGCGCGAATCTACGGTACTCATTACTCCGACAATTCCAGCTAAAATGGTTAAAAATGTAAATTCATAGCCCGCCGAAGAAAGGAAACTTGCCAATAGCACCACAATAATATGGGTAAAAATAGCAATGCGGTCGTTATAGAAATTCTTGATTACGATGGGGACAATACAGAAAGGGATCAAGTAAATACTGACATCGTTCAAATTTGCAACCAAGTGAGTGAGATAACTATAAACTACAATCCACAGCAGCACAAATGCCAACTTGATAAAACTGCGAAAAATCTCCGTCGCGTAGATCGATAGATAAGCCATGAAAACGCCGATAATTAGCGTTGCAAGCAATAAATAACCCAGAAATACACCTTGAAAAGAACGTTGCTCCGTTACTTCTTTTTGATATTGTTCGCGAAAGGAAACGAGCTTTTGATATATATCTTTGGTAATAATTCCGTTTTTAGGAATGATTAATTCCCCTTTTCGAACCAGACCTCGGGTAGTAGATACCGCAGTAAGTTGCTCTTGCTGAAAACGTTGGGTTAAAGAATCATTGTAAGTAACATTGGGCGTGATACGATTCTCTAGGATAGGAAGTAAAAACTCGGGCTCTTTTAGGCGTGAGTAGGGGAGAGTATCTTGTAATAAATTAGTAGCCGTTTCTAGTGTAAATAAACCCTGTAAAGTACGTGCCTTTGCCGTGTTACCTTGTACGACATTAATAACAAAATCTTTACCTTTCTATTCGTCAGTAGCGTCGAATTGAATCACACCTCGCTGATACAATCGTTCTAAAAATGCATTTCCATAATCGAGATAATCACTTGGACGTTGTTTTACATCTATAAACTGCTCGTCGGATTCGACTATTCGCAATTGTTGATCAAAAGCATCTGTAAAAGCACGACGTTGAGTTTTGGAAACGGTAGGATCTTTACTGTAGTATGGAGAAAATTCTTGCTCAATCTGTGCTTTCTCCGTTGCAATATCACTATCGGGCTTGAGAATGGCGAAATCGAAAGGCGCAGTCAAATCATCGTATTGCCAACTGTGACCTTCTGAGAAGATATACTTGAAGCGTAAGTTGTTGGGAAAGAGCAAACTGACAAAGCCAATGACCAGTAGGATCATTAAGTAACGAGCTAAGTTGGGCAGTTTGTTCAGTGATGTTCTCATGCGAAGTAAGGGCAATACGATTAATATGGAGCTGACGCTCGTTCCTTATTTATAGATGATGTATTAAAACTAGGCTTGTACAAAGTTTTGCAAAAGACACAGTTTTTGACGCAGATAAACGCAGATTTTTTCCGTAATGCTACGGAACAAGTTATGATTCAAGTAGGTCTTATGTCGCTCACAGCTCGCTCCGCAGTATTGCGGAGACCCG
>JBGCES010001076.1:0-7339 GCA_045106545.1 Saprospiraceae bacterium | reverse complement strand
TCCTGGTACTTACAACTTTACTTATACCGTAGCAGATGGTTGTGGTAACGCTGCTTCTTGCGATGTGACTGTAACTGTACGAGATGCTAAACCACCGACTGCATACTGTAATAACGGTATTGTAATTACCCTAATGCCTACAGGTATGGTGGACATTTGGGCGATTGATTTCAACGCTGGTAGCTTTGATAATTGTACTGAACAAGATGATTTACAATATCGTATTTCTCTATCAGGTGGGGCAGCAGATGAAGTACCTACCACGACTTCATTAACTTTTAATTGTGATAATATCGGTACAAACGCAGTACGTATCTGGGTTGTTGATAATGATGGCAATTGGTCTTTCTGTGAAACATTTGTACAAGTTCAAGATCCGAATAGTGCTTGTGCAGGCTTTGGTGGCGGTGCGAATATCGTTGGTGGTCTGATTAGAAATTCCAATGGTGAAGCCGTAGAAGATGTAGTGATACGTATGAATGGCGGCAGCACTTTCCAACCATTTACTACAGGCGTTGATGGTACTTATTTGTTTGAAAACGTACGCGAAGGATCAGATTATACGATTGCACCAGAAAAAACGATCAATACTCGCAATGGAGTAACAACTTTTGACCAAGTTTTAATTCTAAAACACATTTTGGAAAATCGTCGTCTGGATTCGCCTTATAAAATGATTGCGGCGGATGTCAATCGCTCTGGAACGATTACTAATGCCGATATGGTAGCGATACGTAAGCTCATTTTATCCATAGAAGATAATTTTAGTAATAATAACTCTTGGAGATTCATTGACGCCGATTACCAATTCTACTCAGATTCACCGATGAATGAAAACTTCCCTGAAGTATATAGTATTAACAACTTTGGTAATGATATGCCAGGTGTGAATTTTATGGCAATCAAAGTAGGAGACGTAAATGATAGTGCTTTACCAAATGCATTATTAGGAAGTGACGAGCGGAATAATCCAACCGTTGGGACATTACAATTGAATACGGAAAATCGCTTAGTACAGGCAGGCGAGGAAGTGACTGTGACTTTACGTGCTAACGAAATGACTCAACTATTAGGTTACCAATTTACTATCGATTTCGAGACTACCAACTTAGAATTCATCGACGTAGAAAACGCTGACCTAGCAGGTATTAGCAAAGCGAACTTTGGTTTCACAAGCGTAGCAGAAGGTATCATTACTACCAATTTCGCGCAAGCAAATACCGCAACTTTGAATGAAAAAGACGGTCTATTTACTTTGAAATTCCGCGCTTTACAAACGGCTCAGTTGAGTGATATTTTACAAGTTAACTCTCGTCAAATCGACGCAGAAGCATACGACGAAAATTTAGAACTATTGGATGTTCAATTGACATTCGATAATCAAATACAGGAGAATACATACGCATTGTACCAAAATCAGCCTAATCCTTTTAGTACACAAACAACCGTAGATTTCTACTTGCCAACGGCAACTAACGCCATTTTGCGCATTTACGACATCAATGGTCGGTTACTAAAAGTGTACAGTAGTGATTTCGTAGCCGGTAAAAACAGTTTCCAAATCAACAAAGCGGACATCAACCGCAACGGAACACTGTATTACCAATTGCAAACAGCGGAATACACGGCTACCCGTAAAATGATTTTGTTAGAATAGCGTAGTGTTTTTCGATTCGGCTGCCTCTTTAGGGCAGTCGAATCTTTTTAGAAAACTAAATGAATATTCAAAAAAAACGCACAGGTCAGAGACGCTGCGCGAACGAAAAAAATAGATGTGTTGGACGAGTGAATGTGCAAATGAGAAATTATACATTACACATTAGTCACTACACATTAAAGAATAGTTTTGGTTAGAATCAAATTTTCATAATTGTTTAAAGGACACATTTTTTCTGCCCTGACCGTAATTCATTTGCGGTCAGGGCTTTTTAATTTCGCTGGGAAATACATTTTTTACGCGAAATCAGTGTACTAATTATGTATTGCCGAAATAATGCGAATTTTAATGTCATTTTTATTCCCGAACAATTCGCCCAAAATACCGCTCTCCGTCTATGTCCATCACCTCCACAAAATAAATCCCCGCTGCCAAATCAACCAAATTAATCGCTTCCTCTCGCGCAGGCAAAGCCACCTGCTGCACCAACTGTCCCGCCGCATTATACAAATAAACCTCGCCTGCTTGTTTCCAATTTTTTATAGTAAAAAAGTCATTACTCGGATTCGGATAGAATTCTAAAGTACGAGTAGTAGCAGCATTCAAGATGACGTGACGAACCGCTGAATAATCAATATTTCCAGTTTCGGATACGCGTTTGAGGCGGTAGTAATTTTCAGCTAAGGGCACAGGATCTATGACTTGCTGAGTACGACTAGCTTCATCGGTCAGCGTTGCTAAAGTTGTCCAGTTTTCGTTATCGGGGGACCGTTCTACGTGAAGCGTTTGGGCGGTATTGGTATTAGCAAGTGCCCATTCCAGTTGTACTTGTTGCCCCCTGTTAGTAGCCGTAAAATAAGCCAATTCGTCAATGGCTAAAACCATGCAGTTAGCACAAGACGAACCGCCACAATCTATATCTTCCTCGTCGCCGTTTTGAATTAAATCATTACATGACCAAGCGGTAGCGCGTTGATTGGCTTCGGCTTCTAGTTCGGTTAAAATGGCGGTTTGGGCGGTCGTTAAGCCACCTACAAGTAGTTCGGTCGTTTCTAAAGGATCATTGATTAAGTCATAAAATTCTTGCGTACCGTTGTTGTAGTCGATGAGTTTATATTGGGCGTTACGAATGGCTTTACCATCATCGTTTTCAGAAAAATTATAAGGATTTGTTGTAGCATTAGCATCCGAAAGTACAGCTTTAAAACTACGACTATTATCCACTTCACTCGAAAAGTTATTGTCAATCACATCTAAAATCGTCGCATGAATATCAATTCCGTGCACCATTCCGTCTTCCACCTCTCCTACTCGACTCACGCCATTTCCTACGGCAAACATGGGTACGCGAATGCCACCTTCGTACAGAGAACCTTTTTGATGCCCATCAGGAAAAGTTCTTACCACCTGCCCAGGAGAACCATTATCGCCAATAAAAATGATTAGTGTATTCGCCTTTTCAGTCTCCGTCAGGGAGTCGTATAGTCGCCCAATTTCGTAATCTAAGGCTTCAATCGCCGCTAGAAATTTACGCCGATTTCCATTGGTATTCGTCTGCGAATAGGTATTCGGATCGGGCGGAACGTGAAAAGGCGAATGCGGCGCAACGTGCGCCATCCACACGAACCAAGGTTGCGTTTGTTGATCAATCCAAGCGATAGCATCATTCGTAAATTTGGTCGTCGCATATTCGGTAGTCGTAGTGACTGTACCGTTTAGATTGTAATTCCACGAATTATAATCTTGCACAGCACCGCCGGTGACGCCCGCAAAGTGCTGTACGCCTTGCATATTGGGATTATCATTGTCATTACCACCTAAGTGCCATTTACCAAAAACAGCATTGGCATAAGTTCCATTCGTTTGGGTCGTTATCTTTTCAAAAAGCGTTTCGTATGAAAGTGCTAATTCACCAGGTACACCCGTCACGCCCGTTTTGCTGCCATACTGACCACTCAAAATAGCCGCACGCGTCGGACTGCAAACTGGGTTGACCCAAGCATTATTAAATAATAAACCTTGAGTGCGTAGCGCATCTAAGTTGGGGGTAACAGGTAGGCTAGTACTGCCGATATTGTAGCCATTCATCGCATCTATGCCCAAGTCGTCAGCGACGATGACGAGGATGTTGGGTTGGGCGTAATTTACAAGACTAAACAGTAGTATTATATTGGTAAAAATCCAATTATTTTTCATGCTGAGTGTGGGTATTATTAATTAAAGCAGTTTATAATTTAACGGTCTTAAAATACGGTATAAAGTGTAAAATCCTCTTCACATCGTTCGGTTCAAATAAAAATACCTCTACATCCTGTGCTAATTCTTTAAAATCAAAGGCTTCACAAACCGTTAAAATATGCTCTTTTAACTGCTTCCCATCACTAATATCTAGCGTCTGTTTTAGAAAATCATAGTTTGGTTGAGTTCGACTTAGAAGAAAAATCACATCAAAAAAATCTCTTCCTTTCGGACGACGACGGTGCGTAATTGCCAGAAATTTTTGACTTAGCAATAGGTCAATTGGTGTAGTGAAAATAGTGGTAAAAACGTCAAACTTATTTAGAAAAACTTCATCAGGCTGAAAAGTAAATCCTTGTGGTTCAGTATCTAAATTAATTAAAATTTTTGCTTCCCGGTGTCCACTTAAACCCGTTTCAAATAGTAAATTTGGAAAACGAATATAACAATGAAAAGCACTACGCATCACATTTCTAATTTCTACTTCATAGCCATTCCGTTCTAATTCTTCTTTAATAATTTCGGAAACTTGTACAAAATCATTCGCCGACAAATCAAAATTATCAAAGTCTAGATCTTCTGAAAATCGCTGATTATTATGTACGATCCGTGAGCAAGTACCGCCTAAAAAAGCAAATTTACGGGCGTAATCGCTATTGAATAAAATCTCTAAAATTTTATACTGCAAATACTCGCGTAACAGAAAATCACTTTTAGCGTGTAAATTTGGTGGATAAAAACTACGAATTTCGTCCAGTGACATCATTTTCTTTTAAAAATTTTAAGAATGAAAGTCCACGTTTTTGTAGCGTTGGACTATTGGTATAGTCTAAATAACTCCTAAATTCCTGTTCAGAAAACAGCAGTTGTAATTCCCTGAAATTTAATCGCCATTCAAAGAAATCAGCTTCTGTTTTAAACTTAGGATTCAAATATAAATAATCGAAAAACGCTTTGGTGGGTGTAGCGATTTTATAAAAGTGATTCTGGTAAGGTAATAACCGATACCCCAAAAACAATTCTTTTTTAAGTGTTTGAAAAGAAAAATTACCAATATCCGTAGAAAATTTTCGCGTCCGCAAAGTGCTGACCGAAGTTGTCGTAAATACACCTTCTGGAATAAATCCATAGTAAGATAAAGCGGAGGCTAAAGAAATATAAGAAGGCGAATAGAGTTCATTTGCTACGTAAAACAACGCATCACTATTATCAATCGGTTGATCAGAAAAGTAGTATAATCCATTACGGATTTTACGTAAATAATCTTTCTGTTGCCAACGCGTTAGCGCATTCCGATCAAAATCAGGGATACGTTTATCTATTTCTGATTTTGAAAAAATTGGGTAAGCATTAAATTTTTTTTCAAATTCTTTGAAATTCATTTCATTTTTTCAGCAAAAATACTGAAAAAATGAAACAAAATCAATTTTTGTTTCATTTTAAAATATCGCCGCCACCTGCGCCCTACCCACATGCACGACCCGTGCAGCGCCAGTTTTCCGCCCTTCATAACTCAAGCGCAACTGAATATTCTTGGTCAAACGCCGATCTAAAGCAACGTTCCATAAATAATTTTGCCCGTTTTGTAAACCTTGCAGCATCGCGAAGCCAACAGGGGAATTAGGTTCGCCGTCGAAGTTAACTTGGACGTAAGAAAACTTGGTACGGATGGAAGTTGTGGTGGTTTGATTGAAGGTTATTTCGGCGTTGAGATCGTGATTGACTGCCGTTTCGCCGCCATTGAGAAGGATGTTTTTACTATTTAAAAATTCGTAGGCGAAGATCGTACGGAACTTCGTTGAAGGTTGCCAAGTTACTTTTGGTTCAGCGCGTTGGAAATCTATTTCGTAGTCCTTATTATTAAAAAATTCAGAATCGTTGGCGCGGATACCGAATGCGCCGTTGAGTTGCAAACTGATGGCATTCGTTACGTTCCAGCGGCTGCGGAGGAAGCGTTCGGCGTTACGGCGGCTTTCGTAACCCGTCGTTAAAATAACGCGATTTTTTAAATCAGACGTACCGATTTCTATACTATATTTTGGGTCGGAACGGTTGAAAAATAAAGAATTCCGAATAGTCGAAGTAGTGGAAACCAGCGAGGTATCCGCGATGTCAAACTGAAAAGGATTGTAAGGCTGTACATTATCATCTTCGCGGGTTTTGCGCGTAATGCGGAAAGTAGATTGGGTAGAAAAACGTGTCAGGAATTTTTTAAAACCCGTTTGTTGAAACCAAATCGCACGCGGATCAAGACGTAAACTCTGGTTTAAATTTACATTGTTAGAGCGCACAAAATCATCGGTAAAAACGCTACTGCGGATATAATTGGCACTGTCGGCAAAAACGGCGATTTCAAATTCGTTGACTTGCGTCAAACCGTCATCGTTGTAATCTTTCCATTGATAAACACCTTCGCCAGGATTCACTTCGAGATAAACAAATTCAATTTTTGGCTCTTGTCCTGAACCTATTTCGTAGGTCGTATTCGACCGCAACGCGCCTTTCCAAGCATTTAATAAATAATCCAAACGTCCCAAATAAGTCGCTTTCGGATCTTGATTAGTGAGTTCTTCGTCAATGATTTGTAATTCGCGATAAGTGAAGTTCCATTGCAAGCGAGAAGAGCGCGTTTGTTGCCAATTGCCCGTAAAATTAAATTCGTCAGCGATAGTCGAATTTTGAAATTCCGTGTCCACGGGCGCGTAGTCGTAACGTTGCGAATATTGTCCCCGCAAGTTGATTTTATCACTCACGGGACTTTCCAAATAGAGGCGATATAAGTCGTACCAAAAACTCGTTTGCTGTAGAGTATCATTATTGATGAAACGGCGTTCATTGCGTTCCCGTTCGCCGTAAGCGCCTAATTTCCAGTCTTTTAGCTTCGTAAAGGTCTTTTCTAAACGTAGGCGTGGACGAAAGAAATTAATCCTTTCCTTCGTCGTTTCGCTCTGCACTAAACTAGCTGTTCCATCCGCATTCCAACCCTCCCGATCTACACGTAGTGTCGTCGCATGCCGAATGCCATTGTACAAATCATCGCGGTTAAAACCACTGAATTCATAACCAATTTCACCAAGCTGTTTTTTACGTAAAGTAACTGCCGCTTTACTCAAATTTTCGTTCGCTTTCAGTGTATTATCGTAATCCCAATCGCGCGCAAATTCGGCGGAACGATACGGATTGATAAAGCGAAAATTTTCCTGTAAGCGTTCGTAACTCGCATCGGTTTGTAATTGCCAACCTTTTTTAGAATCACCTAAATCAAAGCGCTGTTCAAATTCGGCAAAAGCCGCCGCCGCGACGTTATTCTGCGAATTAGCATCCGAAAAGCGATTGGCATCGAAATTACTCAAACCGACTTCGGCGCGGACGACGCCATTTTTATTTAATTGAAATTCGCCACCGAGCGTATATAATTGCTTCTGCTGCGGCGCAACTAATCGC
>JBGCES010001075.1:0-5943 GCA_045106545.1 Saprospiraceae bacterium | reverse complement strand
CTACAGTTACTGCATCAGATTCTAACGCGACGTTACCCCAAATTTTATCCCACAGTCCGTTACCACGAACAGAAAGGATATAAAATTTTTCACTCTTAGCACTATTGAATACAAATAAAGGTAACAAACGATCTTCCTCTGCTTTTTTCTCTTCCTTAGCCATATCTACATCCTCCGCTTTCACATCTGCGACAGTCTCACCAGACATATTCAAAGTAATTTGTTCAATTTCTTTATCAAAGATGCCTAATACTTGCTCATCCGATAAATCAGCCACATCACCTTCAATTTGCTCATTCACCGATTGTAAAATCGCGCGTTTGTTGAATACCGCTTCGTTTTGTGCTGCACCTTCTTTAGTAATCTCACGAATACTTGCTAGTACACCTGCAACAATCACAGTCATAATGACTACAAAAGTTACTACTTTACTATTACTTTCCATGATCTATTTGATATTGACCAAAAAATAACTTCCCATCTTAAATTTTTCAATTGATAATTTTGTGAATAAAAATCATTCATTCTAAAAAATTACCATTTAAAAAATAGGGAATTTATTTTTTTATGATTAGAAGTCAGAAGTCAGACCATTTTATTGTCAGAGGTCAGACGCCCAACGTTTTTTTTAAAATTGTGAATAGAAAGTAGTATGTAACTACTACGATCTACCAACTCTTACCCTAGCTACCAGCAGCAATCGCTTTCGCCCGCTTGGTACGACGGTTGATATTTGCTTGAACTACGTAGTGATCAATTAATGGTGCAAATACATTCATGAACAAGATAGCTAACATCCAACCTTCTGGATAAGCAGGGTTCATGACGCGGATAATCATACCGACTGCACCGATTAAGAAACCGTAAATCAATTTACCAGTGTTCGTTCCTGCCGCGCTAACGGGGTCAGTTGCCATGAAAGTAATCGCAAATAAGAAACTACCCATCACCAACTGATTCTGCCAGCTTACTTCCATGAAAGGCGTCGCACCCCACATGTTTAATAATAAAGACATGACAATCGCACCAATCACACCAGAAATAATAATTCGCCAAGAAGCAACGCCCATGACCATCAATACGATAGCACCAACGATAATTAATGGAGCAGAAGACTCACCAATAGAACCAGGAATTGTTCCGAAGAAAATCTGGTCGAAAGTATAAACTTCCGTTACCGCTTCCCAGCCACCTTTTGCAGCTAACGACAAGGGCGTTGCCCCCGTGTAGCCATCAACGACCGCCATTCCTCCTTCCCCAAAGGTATTCCACCCTATTCCACTAAACAGCCCATCGAGCATCCCATGTACGAATCCATACATTTGACCTACATATGCGCCATCTACTTTTTCGATTCCCGAAATCCACACATCGTCACCCGAAATGTAGGTTGGATAAGCGAAGAAGACGAAAACCCGACAAAGTAAAGCGATATTTAAAACGTTCATACCCGTTCCACCAAAGGCTTCTTTACCAATAATCACAGCAAATGCTACTGAAATCGCTAAAATCCATAATGGTAAATCAGGTGGCATAATCAAAGGAATCAATGCACCAGACACCAAAAATCCCTCTTCAATGGCGTGCCCCTTTTTCGCGGCGTACCAAAATTCGATACCTAAACCGACCAGGTGTGTGACCACAAAAATTGGCAACATCTTGATTAAGCCGTGCGCAAGTTTTAAGTGAATGCCTTCCAAGATACCAGTATGCTGACCTAAAGCCACAAAATGCTGGTGTCCAATATTGTAAGTACCGAATATGTACAATACTTGCATTGCCACCACCACAGTTACCATCAAACGCTTCAAATCCATACCATCACGGATGTGTACGCCTTTACCCGCAGTAGTAGTATTGGGGGTAAATAAGAAGGTAAAAAAGCCATCGTAGAGTGCATGTGCAAACGGTGCCTTCTTCTTGTCCGGCTCGACAGATTTTATAAAATTGACTAAATTCATGTGTAATATGATTAATGTATAATGTGTAATGTGTAATGAATAATTCAGAACAACATCCGCATCTACACTATTTAAGTTATATTATATTTCTATAAGTATTTACGAAAAAATAAACGCTACACTTAAAATTTTCAAACCATGCAAAATATCCTAATTTGAAAATTATTACGTTTATTTTTATCGAATATTTAAATGTTAAGAGTAAGTAAGCAGTGCAGCATTATACATTACTCGTTACACATTAAATTATCCCTGCTCGCGCATCATCTCTAGTCCTTCACGCAAAATACTTTGCAACGGCTGTTTTGATGTACAAACAAATTCAGCTAAAGCGACATCTTCTTCTACTAATTCGTGCAAACCAAGTCCTTCCATACGCTCGTAGTCGTTTACTAAAATGGCTTTCATCAAAGGCTGAACTAAGACATCCATAGGCGTCACTTGTTCATACTGTCCCGTTACAACGAAAGCGCGACGCTCACCGTGCGTATTGGTATCCGCTTCAAATTTCAAATCGCCAAATAATGCGTTAGGATAAGTATTAGAAATACTTGGGCGAGGCGTCAAAGGCAATAACCAACCAAACATTTCGTAGTAATCACCTTCGGCAATTGTCGTTACCATATCATCGTGGTAACCTAAGAAACCATGAGCACTTGCTTTGTCTCCAGTCAAAACATCACCTGAAACTAGACGTACATTGTCACCTTTCAGATTACCCGCTATCAATTCACCAATGTTAGCACCTTGGAAAGTACGCACATATTGAGGTGTTTCTAACTCTGCTCCTACTAAAGCTACTAAGCGACTTGCGTCAAAACGACCTTGTGTAAATAGAGTACCAATCGTAATCGCGGTCTGTACATCTACTGTCCAAACTTTATCTTGAGTACCAATAGGACGAATGTGGTGAATTTGTACACCAACATTTCCTGCAGGGTGAGCACCTTGGAAATATACTTTTTCAACACCAGTAGCAGTAGTAAAAGCATCAGATGGAGCCGTTTCTCCATTTGCACTTAGTCCTAAGTAAACTTTACCACTAGTCAACTGATTTAAAATATCTAGACCCGCTTGGAAGTCTTTTTCACGACCAGCGACTGCATGATTCAAATTCGGTGCTAAAGGAGCAGTATCGAAAGTAGAAATGAAAATATCACGTGGTACTGAAGTTGCTTCTGGAACAATGTTATAAGGACGCTGACGAATCATCGGCCAAACACCGCTGTCCATTAAATAAGCAACCAATTCTTCGCGGCTGTTATTAATAACATCAAAAGTTGCATAATCTCGTGAAGCCATCTCACCATCACTTTCGATTACAACATTAGCAATCGAACGCTTTGCACCACGATTAATGCCAACTACTTTACCACTAACAGGTGAAGCATACATTACATCTGGTACTTTTTTGTCAAAAAACAATGGATCCCCTGCTTTCACCATCGCTCCTTCCTCCACAGTCACTTTTGGAATCGGCGAAATACCGATAAAGTTTGGTGGCTGAATCGCAAAGGTCTTTCCTTGAAAACCTGCAGCAATATTATCACCAGCTTCGCCTTCCAATAAAATATCGTGACCTTTAGTCAATACCTTTACAGGTGTATTACTGACATACTCGGGAGTATCAGGTCGAAATATTTCATTTATTTTTGGAAATAAAGAAAAATTAGTTTTGTCTGATATGCCACTTTGCTTTGCTTCAATCAACATCAAATTATCAGAAACCTGCAATACTAAGGCAAGAATAATCAGACCAACTACCGCCAACATCCCATAGACAAAGGCATTAGAGCTGGTCGTTCCTGACTGTGCAGCCAAGTCACTGCTCAGGGTAAGTAGCATTACAAAAAAGAAACCCTTGGTTAATCCGTTTTTCATATATTGAGTAATATGGTAGGAAATGAAAAAATAAGCAGGACTTGAGTCATCCTAAGCAAATTTTATATCTGACCAGTATAACAAACAAAATTATGTATGGTCGTGTATTTTCCTAGAGTCAAAAAAACGATTTTTCTACCGTTTTGAAAATCTCCGCAAAAGTAAAAAACATTTTTATTATCAGCCGTTTAGCCATTGCTATTCTGTCATTTAAAACATTATTTAGATTAAATCTAAATAAATTTAAACATTTTCGCCTTAACAATCTTTTAACTTTAGTGGTAGGACAATCATCATAGTAAAAAGTTGTAAAAAATATCAAAAAGCACCTTAGGTTATGATCCCAAGGTGCTTTTTGATAACTCACTCCAATCAGAATTGTTCTGATCTGCACTTATTTAAGTAACAACTGACTAGTGCCCCGCCACAATCACCGCTCGACTATACGTATCTATGGGAGTCATTACGTTGACGTGATAAACGCCACTTGGTAGATTTGCAGCTTGTAATTCGAAAGTAGTAATGCCTTCTTCAACTGCTTGTTGCGTAGTAAATGTATGTACGACTTGACCAAAAGTATTGGTCAAAGTAGCAGAGATGACATCTGCTTTAGGAGTCGCAAAGGTGACTTGCGCGCGTGTTTGTACTGGATTAGGCGCAACCGATAAAGTAGCTATTGACATGACTTTCTCGGTAGGCATGTCGGAACGTAACTTAAATTCCGACTTTTGATTAGGTTCTATTGTTCCATCTACCTTCTCAGAATCCATTACTAATAGATTATATCTCTTGCCATTACTACCATCATCATCTAAATTTCCCGTACAACCTGTACCTATCCGCGCAGTAAAATCCGAACCTGCAAATGCATCAAATCCAGGTTCTAAATCAACATAGTCCGTGCCTTCTAAATGCACGAAGGCATTAGACGCAATTTGCGAACTCGCATTAATCGTATTAGAACGAAAAACTGGTTTCTCTCCCGACTGTCCGGTACTGATGACCAAATCCGTTGAACACGTCTGCCCAATCCAGTCAGATAGCCGCCGACGACGGTCATTAGTAGAAATGCCATTCCAACTAATCGATAACTTTCCGTAATTGTCATGTCCCGCATTATCAGTATTACCATTACAGGCTGCCGTGCCACCGTGTAGTTGTCCAACAATCCGACTATTTTGGTCAAATAAGGGAGAGCCCGAAGAACCTGGTTCGGTAACGCCAATGTCCCAATTATTAATCCGCCAATGTGAATTGGTGCCAGAACCATAACTAGAAGTCGTAGGAGCATTATTTTCTACGGCGATTTTCATTACGTCACCGCGTGGGTGATGAATTCCAGTTGCCGATGTAACTGCCGCTCCCGTTGGATCCCAGCCTGCATAAACTTCTCCCCCAGCCAACTGATTCGCCGTAATACGAAACAACGCAAAATCAGTCTGCGCCTGATTCGCCACCAAACGCGCCCCACTATAAGAAGTCGCATTGGCGATAGGATCGGCAGCAGGATTCGCACAATTATCCGTTTCATAATCGAAATAAAAAACCCAGTTATCTGCATCAGGGTTATTGATTGCATCTAAATTATCGACGCAAGTACGGATGCCATTTGGATAGGAAAAATCATTACACAAACAATGATTTGCAGTCAAAAAATATGGTACAAATTCATTCGCACGCGTATTCACTAACGCACCTGAACACCAGCGCACGCCTTCAACCATTACCAAAGCGACTGATAATTTTTCATCCTGCCAACTGTTGCCCGCATTACAATTAATATTCACATTACAAGGACCAGAATCACCAAAAGCTTTCACGGGAAAATCTCCGTAAGGATTCGTATAGCGATAACCGTGTACGACCGAACGAATACTAATCTCGCCCATACCAGCTACTGCAAATGGCTCGTAATATTCTAAAGTTATCTGATCACCTCGTACCAGCCCTGTCGCGTAGGCTTGTTTGTCTTCACGTACGCCTCGATTATTTTTTTCGGTAAAACCGCCAATCACATGGCTGTAATCCTGATTATAAATATAGAAGGTCGCGCCAGTTGGCAACCAAAAATCAGAATATAACAAATTGATACTCTGGGCAT
>JBGCES010001074.1:0-2119 GCA_045106545.1 Saprospiraceae bacterium | reverse complement strand
AATACAATTCTATGTACCAAAGCTCTATATTTGACCGTCCCGTAATTGCTCCTTTAATTGTCGTTATCGTCATCTGCGTTAGCTTGCCACTGTTTGTTTGGTTTGGCTACTCCTTTTTTTACCCCAATGAAGATGCTTCTGAGATTTTTAAATTTCTGATTATTGGTACTTTTCTGACCGTAATTGTAACGCTCTTATACAAAGAAGAATACTACAGCTTCACCCTCGATCAGAATCGACTTGTGGTTAAGTATATTTATTGGCGGGAAAATAGAGTTATTGCCATTAAAGGTATAAATTCAGCTACTTTCACTCCGATTTTCGGGAGATTCCCTAGTCACGAAATTATATTACAACTTTCTGATACTCAGATAATTAAACTTCATACCCCTTATCACGAAACCATTATTTCCACTTTGCAAATTTTACAGCAACAATCCATACCCATCTACTGGAAAGAACGTAAAATTGTCCTGTCCGTCCACCGTCCGAAAACGGAAGAAGTGAGGCAGTTCCTTTTGGCAGAAAAGATAATTTTTAGCTAAGCAACGATTATTCCATCCACGTAAAAGAGCACCTACAAACTACCAACTCAACTACTACCAACTTCACTTTCCACTGGCACATCCGCAATATCAAAGTACACTTCCAAGCCCAACGATTTCGCAATTTCCACATCTTTATCCGCCCCCTTGGAAGCGCCTTCAATCCGCAGCACCGCATCGCAACTCCGCAATAACTGATGCGCGGTCGGATAGGAAATTTTATCATAAATCGCATCGCCCGTTTGGGTAGAACCTGCCAATTTCATCAAGGGTAAAGCCAACCACTCACCAATCACTGGCACGTGACCTTTTTCAAAAATGGGTAATGCCATCGCTTCTAAACGAGCTAAATTTTTGGCAATTAAAACGGGATCGTCACCCGTACCGCTGCGGTAAGGGACAGAAATCATGATGAGCATAGCGTTTTTTTTGGTGGACGGTTGAAGGTAGACGGTTGACGGCACACCATACATCCATTTTAAAAATATCAAAAGTGATTAGGTTTTAAGTTATCCCAAAGTTGCGCGCAAAAAGAGAGAAATTACTTAATGTACATTAAGAAAGCACTTTCTTCCGCATCTGACTATAAAATTCGGGCGTGACACCGAGGTAAGAAGCGAGGTGTTTTTGCGCGACCAGTTGTTCGATTTCTGGGTATTTTTGAATCAGGCGTTTATAGCGTTCTTCGGCTGGAAAAGAGCGTTGCTCTAACGCGCGCGTTTGCTCGCGGATGTAAGCGTTTTGCATCAAAATGCGAAAAACGCGCTCAAATTTTGGTATTTCCACAAACAAGCGATCAAAGGTTTGTTTAGAAATTTCTACCACCTCCGTTGCTTCCAAACATTGCAAACTGGTATCTGCTGCTCGTTGCTCGATAAAGCAGCGCATATCCGTAATCCACCAATCCGCAAAGGCAAACATAATCGTCGTCTCCTTCCCCGCTTCAGTCCGATAAAAACTCCGCACGACGCCACGATTCACAAAATAGATCGACCGACAGCGCTGTCCTTGTTGAATGAGGTATTCGCGTTTGGCGAATTGACGGATGGTGAATTGGGATTGGAGGTAGGTGATTTCTTTATCTGTTAGGATGATGTGGCGGCTGATGTTTTGGAGGAGTTGGGTTAGGTGCATGGTCTATTACTTCAATTCTATTTAAAATCTGGGTATGAATATTCGGATTCAAACTGCCATTTTCATCTATCACATCTAGAAAAACTAAATGACAAGTAAGGGGTGAGAGAGTCGTTGCTGTCGATTTAAACCGACCACTACGATGAGTCAGATTATTAGCATTTGGATACGCCAAAATTGTTTCGGCAGTTTGCCAGTAATGATGATAAACGTACATCTGTTTCAAATCACTATCGGCAGGTTGATTAGTAGATAATGCTTTCCACTTAGCGTCTATCACGTAGGTTTTACCTGATATTTCAATCACTAAATCTGGTCTTATGGTTTTGTTTTCCCAAAAATACTTAATGTTCTGGAATTTAGTTTTTACCCTCTTTCGTAAACACTGGTACAAATATTCTTTCCATAACAGATTCATATTAAAAAGAATAGCCAAAATC
>JBGCES010001073.1:0-6235 GCA_045106545.1 Saprospiraceae bacterium | reverse complement strand
TCAAACTGCCGCGAAAATAGGAAAGCAAGGTCGTTTTGACAAACTATGAAGAAGGAAGTTTCTTTGAAGTTAAGTAGTAAGTAGATGGATGTTGGAAATTGGATTGGGGATGTTGGATACCGCTCTGATTTACATCACTTTATATGAGGTTTATGATACCAGTAAATACGTCTATCTACTTAAGTAGGCAAGCAGTTAAATTGTTGAACTGTTGAATTATTTATCCGTTCTAACATACTCGTATTCAATGTTTTACAGGCAACCATCAAACAATTCTGCTAGACTACTTAATTTAAATTTGGTTCATCAATTAAGTAACGGTCAAAAAATAACTTCCCCATTTGGACAGGTCAAATTCTTCTCATTTCTCGCTTGAAATCAGTCAAAGTATCAACAATTCTCCTTCTTTCAAACGACACTTAGCGAAGCGATCTCACGACCGAAGGAAGTAAACTGAAAAGAATTATACACTGTCCAACTTGAGTAACTTATTCTTTGATCGTTACTAAACAAACATAATTGCCTGATTATCAGAGCAAATTCATTCCTTCCATCATTCACTAATTCTGTGATTGTACTTATAACGGCTACCCTTCGCTAATGTCCTTGGGCAGTAATAGCCACAAACGTCCATAATGATGTAAGTCATCGGCGATCGCTTGAGCTTTGTCGCCAATCCCAGTAAATACATCAATGCGCCCTGCCCCTTTGATTGCTCCACCAGTATCTTGAGCAAATAATAAGCGGTATTCGTGGCTCTCAATTCGGCGGGTTTTAGGGTTGCGAACGGGAACTGCGGCGAGGATACAAGCACCTAAAGGAATGTATTTAGGATCAACGGCTACAGAGAATTGTGGTGTCAAATTAACGCCACCAGCGCCTGTCAGACGTTTTTTACTCTTTTTTAAAAAGGTATAAGAAGAATTATGATGTAGTATTTCTTCTATTTGTTCAGGATGACGATCCATGTAACGGCGGATTCCACGTGCAGAAATATCGCTAATCTGGTAATAATCATCCTTTGCTAACATTTTACCGATGCTACGATAAGATTTGCGATTCGAACCATCATATGACCATAGTTCGAGCTTACCACTTGGGTATTCGGCATAACCACTTCCTTGCACTTGTAACCAATATACATCCAAAGGATGCTCGGCGTAACCAATTTCCAATCCCTGACCAGAAAGCAGACCAAAGTCAATTTCTTCCCGCGTAGGCAAATTTTCTTCCCAATCACGTGGTCGACGAAAAACGGGATATGCGAAATCAGCTGAAGGTGAAGAATCTACTTTAATTTTTGGGCAATAGTAACCTGTGATTTTTAGATTACCTCGTCGATCGGAGCCGTAGATTTGGTAGGCAGCAAGTTGTTCTTCTAAAGGTAGTGGGCTATCCAAGCCTGCCAATATATCCAATACTCGCTCTAAATCTTCATGAGTGATGCGCACATTACCAAACCATTTTGTTTTTTTACCTTTTTTGTAGTCCAGTAATTTCTCGTTATGCTGGAGGGCGGTAAAAAAATCGGCATCTAAATTCGGAATGGGTAAAGTGGCTAAATTTGTAGGCGTGTATAAATAATCCATTCGTTTGGAATGGATACGACCTTTACCCTTATACATCAAATCTGGATGTTGTTCAGTAAGCGGCAGAAATTCGATCGGTCGATCGGTCATATCTTCGATACAAAGATAAACTTTAGATAGTAATTGTGTATTTGATACGCCAACGCAACAAAATAGGGTAAAAAACACTAATTTTTTAAAGATCATGGGTACGGTTCTCGTTTGTCAAAAAAATGTGGCGTGTGGATTTGGATGTTAGTCTTGTAGCCAGAGGTGATATAAGTTAAAAAGACAAAAAAAAAAGGCTACTCACTTTTCGAGAAAAGTAAATTCGTTTTTTTGATTCAATTCGAGCGTCGTAAAAAATGACTATAATCTGAGTAGAAATTAGAAAGCATTAAATGAAAATGCCGTTAAAGGTAAGAATAGCGTTTGTAAGAATGTATGTATATGTATAAGCGTAGAAAAAGATTCATTAAACTTTCACAAATGTAAAAAAAAATTACAATTATTTTTTTCAACCATTTGTTTTTCACCTAAAAAGAAAATGAAAAGAGTGAATAAAAAACATGGAATCCTAGTATAATCAGTTGATTATCAGAATTTTAATCAGTATTCAATATCTAATATTTTTCACCTAAATATGAATAAATACACTCAATAAATTATTTATATAAGTAAAATGCTTTGACAAATTTTGTGATTAGTTCAATCAAAATGCTCTAAAAAATATCCTATAGGCACTTTTCCAAAACATTTTATTTCTGACCACGGAATTTGTCAAAGAACAAAGACTTAGTAACGATGAAAATTCGATTTCATTTAATTATCCTCTGATGTTTGTACCTCAATCCGACGAGTAGAAACATCATTGGATACGGGCACTTCGCGAATCACAGTCGTGGTCTGTTGTGGTACTGCCCCCGAAGAACGAATATTGACTAATTTTTTCAATAAGTCAAACCAAAACGGCGCACCCAGCGAAACTGCAAAAGCAGTAACTAACCAGCCTAATATTTTAAAGATCCAAAAGAAAGGGTCGTTATCGTTTGATTCGAAATTTTGCCAACCAATGCCTAGCGGATTACTAATAGCGTTAATATCGCGCGCTACAATCTCATCTAATTGCTTAATAGAACTCACAATTTTCTGATCGGGTTCGAGTAATTGGTTGTTTTCCGAAAGTTCATTTCGTTCTTGCACATAAGAAGTCGCTGCTTGATAAACCTCTAAGCGGGAACTCGGATCGTTGCGTAAGGTTTCAAAAATTGAAATCGTATCCGCATTAAAACCTACGGCAATCGCAAAACCTAAAATTACTAAATAGAGCTGCGTATAACGTTTGTACCAGCCCGAAGCTCTATCCATTACATTATTATACCAGCCCTCTATCTTTGCATTAAAAACATCTACTTTACCATCCGCTTCATCCAGCAAATGTCCTAATATCCGACGCAACGATTCATCCGGAATCGTATTAATGCGATCCTGCATACGTTCCCCATCTAAATTATTAACGATACCGAGTAAAATAGAACGAAAATTACCAGACTCTAAATAAGAAGGTGGATAGTAGCGCCCCAACCAAGTCGATGACATTTGTTTGTACATCGCCGAATGCTGAAATTCATCTAATACGGAACGGTCATCAGAGTCGGCTAACATCTTTTTTAACGCGTGAAACAAGTGCCTCCCACGTAAGCCAAATAAACCTGCCAGCAACTCCATTACGGTAGTCGCAAATAGACTCAGCAATAAAATGATGAAAATTAAACCTACGGTTACAGTAAGCATATTAATACAGAGATTTTGTGTGTTTTCTTACAAATAGGCTTCAATATACATGAATTTGTGAAATTATAAACGATAAACCATTTATTTTCAACAAACTAGCTTAGTGTTGAAAATACACTAAAAGTTCTCTTGGTATTCTCAATCGCAAAACATATTTTTGCTCGCTTACAGCCAAAAGAGTAAATTACGATACCGTTACGACAGCCCATACCTAATTACTCAACTACCCTTTAATCCTTTAATTTGACTATGGCATGAGTGAATCAGCTAAAAAAGAAATCAAACGCATCGCGGTCTTTACTTCAGGTGGAGATGCCCCAGGCATGAACGCCGCTATTCGCGCAGTGGTTAGAACTGCATCCTTCAATGACTTACACATTTATGGTATTCGTCGAGGGTATGATGGAATGATTAAAGGCGATATTTTTCGTATTGAACGTAGAGAAGTAGGAAACATTCTCCATCGCGGTGGTACGGTTTTAAAAACTGCACGCAGTGAGCAGTTTCGAACTAAAGAGGGTCGTCAATCAGCATTTGAATCGCTGATGGCACATGACATTGATGCCTGTGTAGCCATTGGTGGAAACGGGACATTTACTGGGGCACATATCTTTTCTAAGGAACATAATATTCCAATGGTCGGTATTCCGGGGACGATTGATAATGACCTCTACGGTACAGATTATACGATCGGTTATGATACAGCCGTCAATACCGCGATTGATGCTGTAGATAAAATCCGAGATACCGCAGATTCGCATAACCGACTATTTTTTGTAGAAGTAATGGGTCGTAACAGTGGCTTTATTGCTTTAAGTACGGGCATCGGTACGGGTGCAGGTATGGTACTGACTCCCGAATATCAGCGCTCCATTGATGATATCATCATTAAATTGAAAAAAGACGCTAAACGCAAAAAAATGTTTAGCTTGATCGTAGTGGCGGAAGGAAATAAAGACGGCGGCGCAATGGAAATTGCGGCTAAAGTGAAAGAGAAATTTGATCACTACGAAATCAAAGTTGCGATTATTGGACACTTACAACGTGGTGGTTCGCCCACTGCAGCCGATCGGGTTTTGGCAAGTCGCTTAGGTTTTGCGGCAGTAGAAGGTTTACTAGCTGGTAAGTCTAACGTGATGGCGGGTTTGGTGAATAATAAAGTGAAATTTACTTCATTCAAAGACGCGATCACTAAAGAAAAGCGAATTCCAGAAGAGATGGTGCGTTTAGCAGGTATTCTTTCCGTTTAACTGAAGCACAGGCATTTTTGCTTGTCATGTTGTTCACATTTTAACAGACAGGAATGTCTGTTCTCCAATAGCTACCATGTTTCAACTTGATGTTACAAATTTTGGTAAATATTCTTCACGTCGTTACTATACGGAAGATAATACAATTTCCTTTGCTATCGTTCCCGAACGGGGGGCGTTGTTAAGTGATTTTCAGTATAATGGACATCCGATTATTGATGGATGTAAAACACCCGAAGAAGTAGAATTTAATGCTTGGGGAAAGAGTTGGTTGTTGTTTCCTTTTCCCAATCGGCTGAAAGATGGACAGTATAAATGGGAAGGCAAATCATATCAGTTTCCGATTAACGAAGAGCAAAATCAACACGCGTTACATGGTTTTTTGCATGAGTGTGCATTTGACTTAGTAAATGAAGAGGTAGGTGAACAAAAAGTCCATTTGCACCTGCAACACGCTTACGCTGGAGAACGCCCCTACTACCCTTTTCCGTTTTTATTTGAACTATTTATCGAAGTAAATAATGCTGGTAAATTTCGGATGGATGTGATGATTACCAACAATGGAGCAAGTGATTTACCGATGGCTTTTGGTTGGCATCCTTATTTTCAGTTAGGTGGAAAAGTTAATGATTGGTGGTTACAAACTTCAGCGATTGACCTTATTGGTATTGATAAAAGAATGATTCCGACGGGTAAGAAATATGAATTTGATAAATTTGCCGAATCAACAAAAATTAACGCTGAAGTCTTAGATAATTGCTTTGAAGCACGTGGTAAATTTGGTAAAAATGCCGAAGCCACCCTCACCGATCAACGTTTACAGATTCAATTTTCACAACCTGCACTCTCCTTTCCTTATCTGCAACTATTTACGCCACCCAATCGACAATCGCTTGCCATTGAACCCATGACGGGCAACGTGGATTGTTTTAATAATAGAGATCGCTTAATTCGCCTAACTCCGACCGAAAAATGGTGGGGAACTTATCACTTTACCGTTACTCACGTCTAATTTTTTTCTAATAAATCCCTAATCTTCACTGCCATTTCCTTTACTGGATAAGCGTGGTGGCTAAACACATGTGTGCGCCCATCCCTTTGTTCTACTAATAAAAAAGTATCTGTTTTAGCGTTCTGCGGTGTAGGAAAAAGCGTATTTTGATCCTCTGTTTTTAAATAGGCAATCTTAATATTTTTCAACTGGGAAGTACCATAGCCCGACTCCATTCGATCTTCAAATATCAAAACTGGAGCTAGCGTTCGCCGACTGTTCCAAAAACTAAAAAAGCCTGTTCCTGCCGCCATCATCGCCATAAAAAAGAACAACATTGCCACTAAAGTTCGCGTATTTCGCTGTGATCGTTCTTTAGAAGGTCGCAAAAAATAGAAAACTGCCCCCGCCGCCGCAAGTGCAATTAATATGGAGAGCCAAACACTAGCTGGCAACGCTAAATCGTAAGGTACAAAAGTATGTAAAGGTGTTTCGTTCACGAGAAAGTAATTAGAGATTGATAGAAAGTAGATAGAAATTGTTCGACAATGGATCAGTGAATACTATACCTTCTACCGCAGAGCTATTAAGTGCTAATTTTAATGTAAAATAGCCTGCCCCGAAGAATTTCG
>JBGCES010001072.1:0-3972 GCA_045106545.1 Saprospiraceae bacterium | reverse complement strand
TAAAGGCAACATTTGCACCTTGTTCGGCAAATTTTCTCACGATTGCTGCGCCAATTCCGCGCGACCCGCCCGTAACGAGGGCTACTTTATTTTCGAGTAATTTCATGCTATGTATATTAATTAAAAAATAATTTCCCATTTAAAAAATCGGGAACTTATTTTTTAAAGGTTACTATGGATTTTGGAACTTGGATATTGGAGTTAGATGTGTACAGCATCTAATATCCAACATCCTATAAAAATGCAAAAGTAATTATAATTCGGCGGGTGTGAAAGTTACGTCCAAATTCCAATTGGCGCGTAGTTCTTCCAGCGTTTTAAATTTGACAATTTCGGGCAATTGTTTTGTATCATAATTTCCCACATCCCATTTTCCATTCCGATTTTCATCTAAAATCAGTTCAATGCTATACTCGCCGGTAGGCAATGATGGAATCGATTGCTGCCATTCCGCTGTGTCATTAATTATATACGTTTCAATCAGATTGGTCTTTTTGAAAAATAGCCGCAAGACATATTGCTGCGTAGAATCTAGTTCGGTCAGCTTGAAATCAATTGTTCCAAAATCTGTGGCAGCTAATGCTTGATAAGATTGAGTAATTGTATCATTGCTAAAATTGTATAAATCGGTCAGCGCGTTTGGATAAAAAGTCAATTGATATAAACTGCTGTCTTGCCAGTCATAATTAACGATAATCTCCCGTTGAGCGGTGCTCGTATCTAAACTATAATTTGCGGTGACGTTTTGAATCGAATCTTCTACAAGTTGAATAAAACTCGTATCAATGCTCAGAATGGGATGATTAAAAACAAAGCGAATGGACTTAGTTGGATTCAAACTTTTGGGCGCATTTCCGATTCGCGTGGTTGCTTCTAAGGCACTTTCGTTTAAAAATGCTGTACGCGAAAGTGGGCGCACTTCCACCGTATCTACTTGCGAATCGGGATAAGTGATGTAGGTTTCCCAGCGCGTGCTATCCGTCAAATCATACCAAATTTGTAAGGTATCTTTTTCGATTTCGGTAAAAGTATTCAGATTTTCAATCGAATAATTCAAATCCAAACTATCAAAATCGGGCGGCTGATTGAATTGGATACCGAGTTTTCCGTAATTCCGATCCAGTGTTTTTTGTATTGCTAATAATGGAGCAGGTGTGTACAATCTTAGCGTCAATTTTTCAGAGATAGAATCGGTTACCTCTATAGTCGTAGGTAAAAAGGCAACTTGTTCGCCGTTAGAAAATTGATAATCTGAGATTAAATCATCTTGTGTAGCGGCGATTTTATACGTCCCCTCTTTAATATTGCCAATCGTAAATTGCCCTGTCTCATCCGTTTTACTAAAATAAAAAGGACGCTGGGTATAAACGACTGAATCCGCTAAATTGCGATAAATCATTACGATGGTTTCTTCTACGGGTTCGCCCGTAAATGCATCAACTACTGTTCCTTTTACCTCCAAAGAATCAATTACATCGCCCGTCGAAAAAATAAAACGTAAATCTTCAGCTGGATTATTTTCCGTTAAATCCTGCACGGCTTCCCCAAAGTTGATCACATAGGTTGCATCTTCTTTCAAATTTTCATCTTCAGGAAATTTTACAACTACTGTTCTACGTTTAATTTCTACCTCTAAATTCCCCTTTTCCAAAGGTGGTGATACGAGAATATTTTTTGATTTATCCTTTAAAACTATCCATTCATCAAAAGTTAGTTCGATCGGTTGTTTAGTAAAATTAGTTTGTAAATTAGGAGTGGTTTCTTCCAAAATTAGTCGTGGCGGTGTTTCGTCGCGGTCACCGCCTGTGGGTGGGATGGGATTGGCGCAGTTGGTAAGGAGAATAGTAAATAGAAGAACTATCGAGGATAATTTGAGTGTATCATTTAGAATCAGCAAAAGCAAATTGTTGTTCACCATTTTAGAATTAAATATTACATATTATTCGTTACACATTAAAAACGTCACTGCAAGTTATTTCTTTTTTGGCAACCTACGATTTGCTTTTCAATAACTTTTTTATTAGAGAAACGGCAGTTGGTAGAAGGTGCATAGTCAGATCGCGTTCTTGATGAGAAAATTGTAGTTTTGCCATGCAATAATCATAGTGCAAAACTTCAATTGCCATAAACTACGCCACGCTGCGATGTATGGTAGTTGCGCTGTATTACTCGTTACTAGTTCAAATTGTCCAAAAAATAACTTTCCGTTTTACAAATGGTTCATTTTTTCAATGGGTTAAAAACCTATTAAAAAAATAATCAATTGCAAAACTTAAAAGGAAAGTTATTTTTTGGACTAATATATATATCATGTTATACGTCGTTCCTACACCGATTGGTAATTTAGCAGATATAACGCTGCGCGCGTTAGAGGTTTTGAAAGCTGCTGAAGTGATTCTTGCAGAGGATACGCGTACTTCGGGTAAGTTGTTGAAACATTACGAAATTGAAACGCCCCTGCGCGCGCACCATGCGCATAATGAACACCATACATTATCGCAGTTAATCTCCCAATTAGAAACAGGCGCTACGATTGCTTTGATTTCGGATGCAGGAACGCCAGCGATTTCTGATCCTGGTTTTTTGTTAGTACGCGAATGTGTTGAAAAAGGAATTAAAGTTGAAACCTTACCAGGGGCGACCGCGTTTGTACCCGCGTTGGTGAGTTCTGGATTACCGATCAACCAATTTCATTACGAAGGCTTTTTACCTCACAAAAAAGGGAGACAAACTCGTCTGAAGTATTTAGTTGAATTACCCAATACTTTTGTTTTATACGAATCGCCTTATCGTTTGGTCAAGTGTTTGCAGCAATTGATTGAGCACTGCGGTGCAGAGCGCAAAGCTTGTGTATGTCGGGAATTAACCAAGCTGCACGAAGAAGTGAAAACGGCAACATTACAAGAATTACATACTTATTTTAGTAGTAAAAAAGTGAAGGGAGAGATTGTGGTTGTCGTTGCGGGAAAAGGTTAGCATTTGTGCAATAATCCATTTGAAAAGAGGGTTTTATTATTCTACTCATACCACTCACATCTTTGTACTCACCTATTTGTTGATAAAAACTCGCATTCTACGCAAATTCATCATTCTTACTTCATCATTTTTTATTCAATATTATATTATGCGCTACGCATTTTTACTACTACTTGGATTCACCTTGAGTTGGACAGCTTGTTCGGATTTGACGGATTTGAATAATGTGGATGGCACGGACGCTGACGCTGAATTTGCGTTACCTTTGATTAATACACAATTGTCAGTTACTGATTTATTAGGCGATTTCGATGGGAACGCTTTTTTAGAAGTGGATGCCGATGGATTGGTGCACTTAGTTTATACGGGCGATGTGTTGAGTCGAACGAGCGATGAAGTTTTTGATGCTGTAAACGAAGCGATTCCACCTTTTATTCCGATTAGTTTGCCGCGCATTGCCTTACCTTTTTCATCACCCGATGGAGTTGCAATCGATCAAATTATTTTCAAAACAGGACGCATCCAGTATGCCTTTCAATCCGATAGTGAAGAACCCTTAGAAGTAGAGGTTCGCATCGTTGGCTTGTCTAAGGATGGTGAACCTTATCAGCAAGATCATACGGTACCTGCTGCGGAAAATGGAGAGTTGGCTACGCCGTCTCCATCTTTGGTTGAATTAGATTTAGCAGGCTATGAACTGGCAGCGCAACAAGATTCTATTTATTTAGAATATGATGCTTTGCGTCCAGATGGCTCAATTGATACGTTAGTGAATTTTATTATGACGCTCAAAGATTTGCAATTCTCCTATGCCGAAGGGTTCTTAGGACAGCAAGATTATGATACAGATCGCGATACAATTGCGATTGATTTTTTTGAAAATTGGCAGGACGGACGCGTTTTTTTTGAAGAGCCGACGATTAATATTCGCATAGATAACTCCTTTGGCATTCCAACACGCTCCGTAGTTAATGCATTTGAAGTAATGTCTGCTAC
>JBGCES010001071.1:0-9209 GCA_045106545.1 Saprospiraceae bacterium | reverse complement strand
CAGCGGCGGCAATTTGGGGTTCAGCTATTTCGACGGAAGCAGCAAGAACGGGCGGTTCAAGCACTTCATTTTGTAAAAAGTCAGTCAGTGCGGTAATCGCATCCGTAAAGCTATCCAAATGAATCCCTTGTACCTGATCGATTTGCATCATAATTTGTAGCCACTGCAACATATCAAAATCGAAAGGGGTCAACCACACCTCCATACGATCAAATTCTCGAAAGGTGTTTTTTGCATCAAAAATTGCCGCTTCAATAGCAGGATGATTAAAGCCATGAATCGTCTGCGCCAAAAAGAATTGTTGGCGGCAGATCATTTTTAAGTCGTGGAGGGTCGCTTTAAGACCAAGTTGGGTTATAGGCATTTTTCTTTAAGGTTGACGGCGGACGGTTGACGACTGACGGTCAACTCGTGCTTTTTTCAAAAAACTATTGGTTGAAGGTAAGTATTTTTTCGATTTTATAATCTAATATTGTTATGTAAATAGTGTCTGTTGCCCTATTCATCATTTATTATTCCTAATTTATCATTCAAAAATATGTTTTCTCGTCGTCAATTTCTCACTACTGGCAGCACCGCTTTAGCTGGTTTGCCTTTGCTTCATCTCGCTTGTATTGGCGGTGAGTCAGAGGTGGATGAATAAAAAATAGTTCATAATTAGCTGTTTTTAGCCGGTGGTCGTGCAACGAATCAACTTGCCGAGTTGTTTATGGAAGTGTTTTGGATAAATTTTTGAATAATACGTCAAAACTGACAACATTCAAACTATTTTCAAACCACCATTACACTACTTTTAAAACTACTTTTTCAAAATGGTCATCAAGCAATTTATCGGTTACGGTTTACTTTCGGTTTTAATCAGTTGGTTAGCCTATCAGACGTTTTATCACTTACGCAATCAGCAAGATGGTGAGTTGATTGGCGCGTTGATTTTGGTAGTGACGCTGGCGATAGTTTTGATGGTGGTGAAAATAGTGCGGGATTAGGAGTGAATGTAATGATTGATTGAATATTTAGACCGTTTATCATTTTAAAAATCTGTGGCTAACCTAATTCTTAACATTCAATAAATTAGATACGGATTTAGTTAGATACGGATAGATATTCGGCTATAATAAGATTATTCATTATTACATAAAATATTGATATTCAACACTTTACCCATAATTAAAACTCAGTTCATTCCATTCTAATTAAGACTAGATTTCCATTCTAGCGTAATCGTAAAATCCTCATCGCTCGATTCTTTAGTCAAAGTTGCTTGCAATTGATTTGCTAAAATTTCAATCAACTTTGTTCCAAAATTAGTGCCTTCCACTTCCGTATTTTCCGTAAACCCACTTCCTGTATCTTGTACTTCTAAACGATAATTTTGTGAAGCCATTTCTCGCATTTTTACTCTAATTTCTCCACTTTCTTCTGGACTAAACGCATATTTAAGCGCATTCGTTACCAATTCATTGACAATCAAACCTACGGGAATCGCCGTTTCCACATCTAACTCAATCGGGTCGATTTCATGCTCAATGGTGATGCGACCATCTGTTAAAAATGCATCCTCCAAATTTTCTGTCAACACTGGCAAATAATCGTTCATTTTAACTTGTGTAATATCGTCGCGCGAGTATAATTCTTTGTGCAAAATACCAACGCTTTCTACGCGTTTTTGGCTCGCCTGCACGGCATTAAAAGCCGTTTCGTCTTCGATGTGCATGGATTGCAAAGAGAGCAAACTAGCGATCATTTGTAGATTATTTTTAACACGGTGATGGATTTCTTTCATCAAAATCTCGTTTTCTTTGTTCTTTTGCGTCAGGTTTTGGTTGGTGGTGTTTAATAGTTCATTTGATTGCTTTTGCTTGCGCCAAGCCCAAATTCCTACCGCTAATAAAGTGGCTAGCAACACTAAAATCCCCCCCGTCAGCCATTGAATACGCTGCTGCTGTTTAATTTCAACTTGTTGATAAGCAATCAAATTACCCTGCTCCGCCAAAGCATATTTCTGATCTTGCTCTGTCTCTATCTGCTGTATAACTTCCTGAAAACTTTGCTCCATTTCGTCAGCATATTTAATAGCGTACGTATAAGCATCAACGTATTGGTTTTTACCCGCGTAGGTTTCAGCAGTGTGCCAGTAGGTTTCTTCCAAATTACTGCGTTCACCCGTTTCTTCCATGAGTTTGATGGCTTGTAACGAATTGGAAAGCGCCTCGTCATATTTTTGTTGTAATTTATAAACGTGACCTAGATTGGCATAACTTAAAATCTGCCCGATGGGATAATCCGCACTTTGGCTAATGCGCAGGTTCGCTTCATAATCCGCGATCGCCTCTGGCCAATTTTCTAAGTATTTATTGATATTGCCCCGCGCGTTCATATATTTAGAAAAGGTCAACTCTGGCAGTTGTTCCTTTTTTAATAAATCAATCGCAGTGTTGATGTTATTTAAAGCTAGATCGTATTCGCCCGTAAACAAATAGTCGTATGCCAAGCCCATGTAACTGGATGCAAGATCTTCAGGTACTTCTAATAATTTTTGTAAATCAATTGCTCTTTTCCAATACTCAATTCCCTTTTCGAAATTGCTCGCATAGCTGTATGAATCGGCAATTTTATTAAGCGCACGCCCTTCTTGTTCTTTATCACCTCGTGCTTGTGCCGCTTCTAAAATATTAAATCCTAAAGTGGTCGCTTCGTCCGTATTGGACGCTCTAATCGCTTGAGTAATTTTTATCAATTGCGCTTCTCCTACACCTGCAGCTTTATCAAGTTCTGTAAATTTTTCTATCGCTTTTTGCAAATACAAACTGGTGCTATCCATCACCGAATTATCCAAATAGATTTCTCCCGCCAAGATATATATATTGGCAACTTTTTCCTTATCCAATTGATTATCAATACTTTGTATTAATTCTCGCGTTTCATTTAAAGCCGCTTTTTTATTAATCGTTTTTAATTGATTAATCAAAAGCGTTTGATTGGAAACGTATTCGGCGGGCGATAATTCAGTCGTTAATAGCTGACGAAGGCTATCAATGACAGATTGAGCATAAAGGGATAGCGCAATGGAAAAATTTAGGAAGAGTAGCAAGAAAAGTGGCTTCATTTTTATGTCGTAACGAGTTGATGACGAGAGGAAAAATGAAGATAATATTTTGATTTGTAATAGTAACTTTTTTTAAACATTTTAGCGTTTGTACCGATATATCTTCCCGTTGAGACTTTTTAAGATAATGGCTAGTGCCAGCGGCACGGTATATTGGTAGAAATCATGATCAATATGTTGTTCTGAAAGTACTGTAGGTACGATATATGGACTTGTAGGGTATGGACAAGTCAAGAAGACAACGGGCGTTAGCTACTACCATTCCAGCTCCACTTTAAATCCATTTTCATCAGATTCTTTCCGCATTTCAGCACTTAATTGCTGCGCCAAAATTCCAATCAATTTAGTACCAAAAGAAGTACCGACTTGCTCCGATTGCGCTTGCATGCCTTGCCCGTTATCGGCTACGGACAACCGATAATGTTGATTGTTTAACTGTTGAAAATTAACCTTTATCTCCCCTTTTTCATCTTTTTTAAAGGCATATTTTAAAGCATTCGTTACCAGTTCGTTGACGATCAAACCAATCGGAATCGCGGTTTCCACATCTAGTTCAATTGGCTCGACTACATGGATAATTTTTATCCGACCATCCGATAGAAAAGCATCTTCCAAATTATCAGTCAAAACGGGTAGATAGTCATCCATTTTGACTTGCGTAATATTATCACGTGAATATAATTCTTTATGTAAAATGCCGACACTTTCTACCCGCTGCTGACTGGCTTGCACGGCGCTCAATGCCACTTCATCCTCGATGTGCATCGACTGCAAAGAGAGCAAACTAGCAATCATTTGTAGATTGTTTTTAACGCGGTGATGAATTTCTTTCATCAGCACTTCCTTCTCCCGGTTACGCTGTTGTAGTTTTTTATTAAAATTATACAACACAGATCCACCGCCCAGCAGTAATAAACTAAACCCACCGCCCATCCACAATATCAATCGCTGGCGACTGATTTGTGCATTTTGTAACTGAATGGTCGCTTCTTTTTGGCGAGTTTCATAGCGCGTGGTGAGTTCTTTAATCTGATCAAAAGATTGGTCGTTAAACAACTGATCGTGGTTGCGATAGGCATCGACCATCAAATAGTAGGCGCTATCAAATTGGCGGATGGAAGCATAAGCCTCCGCCGCAGTATGTTGAAAATCAAAGAGTAAAAAAAGGTTATCCGTATTTTTAGCTGCTTCTACTTGCTGCATGATGTAAGGAAGTCCGAGTTTGGATTGCCCCGCATCGTGATAAGCCGTACCAATATTTCCGATTGCCATATTATAACCGACCGTATCACTCGCCGCTTGGTAATTTTCGGCAGCCACTTCTAATAAGGGTACTGCATCCAATGGATCTTCATTGTCAATATAGTAAATAGAAGCACTCAGGTGAGCATTACCGACCGCAACAGGTAGTCCAAATTCTTTATTCGCAGTAATTGCTTCATTCAGGTGGAAAAGCATATTTTCCGTATCCCCCGCAAAGCGATATAAATTAATTAGGTTAGAAAGATTTTTAGTGTAGCTCTTTTGATTACCGATTTGTTGAAATAATTCGGCTGCTTTTTTAGAATAAATCAAGCCTTCTTCCATATTCCCTGAATACATCAACCTGCGTGAAACTTGCACGTAACAATCTGCCTCAAAATCAGATTCACCTGCCTGTTCAGCAATGGCAGCCGCTTCCAAATACAATCTTACTGCTTTATCTACTTGCTTTTCAGCAACGGCAATATCAGCTTCCATAAATTTGACCTGCGCTTGTCCCAATTTCGCACGATATTTTGGTAACCGTGGCGCGAGAAATTCATACAATTGCCGCAACGTATCTAATTTCTGATCACCCGAATAATATTTAAAATGGACATAATTGGCATTTGTCATTAACTCATCCGACTGTGTCTGCTTGGCTAATACTAACGCTTTTTCGATATTTACTGCCATTGAATCGAACTGAACGTAGCGGTGTTTTTCTGCTAACGTCACGTAAATTTCCACGCGGGCGGGATCGGTTTCCGCTAGCTGATTTAACTGTTCGTACAAGGGCGGCAGATCTACTTTTTGTGAACTAGCCACGGTAGGTAGAAATAGCAACGCAAAAAGGGTAATGATTGGATAGTGATAGTTGAACATATGTAACTTGTTTAAACGGGGTCGCATGAAACTGAAGGTTTAAAATCACTCAAAAGATAAGTTGTGGACTTTTGAATCATAGACGGCGCATCGCGCCATGCCATTGGTAGCAGAAAAGTTATTATTTTTTCGGCAGCGCGTAGCGAAGCCCCCATTAGTTAGCCAAGGGGTAGGTCGCAAAATACGTTTGTCAATAATTAGCCAATGCCTTCCTCAGCTCACCAGCAATAATCGGTTTATGTAAAACCTCAACTCCATTATAAAAGAACTCATCTTTTTCCAAATCGATCTGTCGGCTACTGCTCAATAAAATAGTCGGAATACCATATTCACAACGAATCACTTTTGCCCATTCGTAGCAACTTTTATCCATAAATCCGTTGGTGCTCGCAATGACCACATCTGGATAATGATGCAACAAAGCAGGACGAATTTCTAGCTCATTGCCTACTCGATGAACGATACATTTATTCCGCTTCAATTGGAATTCAAAATAAAGTCCCGCAATAGCATCTTTTTCTACCACTAAAATAGTTTTTTTCATAGCGAATCAATTTAAATCGTTCTGATCAATTTCATAAACTGCTCCTTATGCGCCCGCCCAATCGGTATTTTCACGTCATCAAAATATACGTACAGATCGCTAAAACCCGTCATCTTTTTAATATTGACGGCAAACGAGCGATGTACACGCACCAGGTCGGTCAACTGAATTTGTTCCATGACCCCTTTGAGCGTCAGACTCAAGTGAAAATTTTGTTGATCCGTAACTAATTTACAATAAGCACGGTCGGCTTCCATGTAATGAATATCCGCAAAAAAGACGCGTTCCATTTTGCTCTTGTTGCGAATAAAAATCCGATCCTGCAAGACAATCGTTTCTTCCGTCAATCCGTCTCCTTCATCCACTTGCTCCCGTTTTTCCCGAATCAACTCAATGGCATGTTGTAAATCCTTCTGCCGCAGCGGTTTACTTAAAAATGCGGCTGGATTAACCTTACGCGCACGATCAAAGGTCAACGAATCCGTATTACTCGTCAGAAAGATAATCGGAATCTGATATTTTTCTTGAATCAAACTTGCTACCGAAATACCGTCTAAACTGCCTTTCAGCTGAATGTCCAACAGGATCAAATCGGGTACGAATTTCTCCAAAGCAGCCAGCGTTTCGTTACCCGAAGCCACGGTGCGTGGAACCGAATAACCCATACGATTTAAACGTGCTTGCAAGTCAGCAGCAATAATAAAATCATCTTCCACAACCAGAATTGTAAAGTCGTTCATATAATAATTTGGTTGAATGCATAATATTTTGCTAAAATACGGTAGGTTTTTGAATATTCACAAAATAATATTTCACGCAAGTCATTCGGTAAAAATATCCGTCGTTGGGTAATTGAAATCATACGTTGGGTAGAAAAAAAAAATGCAAAGCCCTTTTTGTATTAGCTTTGGAATATCAAAAGCCAAAATAATATAAGCGCTACACTACCCTCTTTCCCTATTTAACACAAGAATACTCGTTCCAAAACAATACTTACTAGGAATCTGATTCCAGTGATTTGGACTCAATAGCATCCCCATGTGCTGATCCCTGATTCCTGACCTATAAATTATTAAAATTATCTACTGATGTTCCCATTGTTTAACCTTAAAAGCGTGAACAGCCCATGGTTTGCGCACTCTTTTTTTCTTATCATTTCGACGTTTACTAAACTTTTAAAGTTTAGTAAACGTAGGCTTTCTCTGATTGGAATAGTCATCTTAGCAATATTCAGTATCAGCACCGCTCAGGCACAAGCCAATCTTACTGCTTCGCAAGGCGACAATGATGCTTACATTGACGTGAGTTACACGCTGGCAAAAAACACTTGCCTAACGAATGGTGGCACACCTTTTTTCGATGGCGTTTTTATTCAATTACTCGCTAATGGACAAGAGGTATTTTCGGAAATCGTTACGGATGTCAGTGGCATCGGAGCGAATTATGATAACACCTTTCGGCACGAAGTGGGCCCTAATCGGACCTTTAATTATACGGTAAATGTGTTTCAGCGCGGACCTGGAGCGCAACTATGCACAGCTAGTGCGCAAGGTACGACGACGGCGTTTCAGCCGCCGATTATTTTAGAAGTCAGTAATGCAACTGAATCAGATTCGATTACAATCCGCTGGCAAAATAAATCTAAGCTATCCGAAAATTTTCAAGTTTTCCGCGATGGTGATTTGATTGCTACGCTAACAGGAACAACCGTAATCGATGAAGAAATTACGTATCGCGACGGTTACGAATTTAACGAAGCTAATAGTCTGCAAAATGGAGAAACTTACAATTATTGCGTTGGTACGTTTAGTAGTTTAACGAGTAATCTTCAACAAGTTTGTCAAACAGGTAGCACCTTCGACATCGGTTTAACCGCAACTGACGATAATCCAACGGATGCCGTTATTATGAATTGGAATGACCTCACCGCTTTCGCAGATAAAATTCAAATTTTACGTGATGGCGTGGTCATCGCGATGTTATCGAATGACGTAACGACCTACCGCGATCAGAGTCCCGTTTTTGGTAAAAAAAGTGCCTATGGTTTAATTATCGAACGTGATAATGCCGTTCGAGTACAAGTTACAGACATCGGAAGTGTGCCCAAAAATGGACTGCTGAGTGGAAAAGTTGTGACTAAAGAAAACCTTTATGCCGTCGAAGGAGCGAAAGTGAAAATTGAAGCAATGGCGGGTGATAGCACCGTTTTGGATTCGGTATTGACTGACTTCGCAGGTTGTTTTACGTTTACTGATTTATACTATGACCGCGAAGCGGCTTTTACCATTACGGTTACTAAAGCTGACCAAACTTTTGAGCCTAATCCGCAACTAGATACCTTAACGTCAGCAATGCCGACGACCGAAAATTTGGTCTTCTTTCAAGAAAATGAATATGAAGCAACGGAAGATGTTATCAACTTAGTCAACTTCGCCGCCGCACCGCAAGAGTTGCAGGACAAAGTAGATTTAAGTTGGGACTATACGCGACTGGCTTCGAATATTACGTTTTTCAATCTTTATCGCGGTAGTTCTTTGATTGCACGGCTCAATGATGCGCAAGGCAAAGTGACCACTTATACTGATTTGGGCGGAGTCCCAGGAACGGCTTATGTTTACCGCTTAGTTGCACATCGCATTGACCAGCAAGCCAATAGTGCCGCCGACGAATCTCTTTTTGCAAATACCGTCTATCCAGAAGTTGCTTCCGCCAATTCGATAGTTCCTAATGTTCGACCTAATCTTGGCAATGTTCTGCTAAATTGGGGACCTAGCCATACTTCTGATAATTATGCAGGTTTCCGCATCTATCGTAACGGAGATCGAATCGCAGAATTACCAGCCGGTACATTTTCTTACCTCGATGAAGATGGTGAACCCAATGCGACTTATAATCATAATATCACTGCATTCCGTACGGTAGATGGCGTAGATTATGAATCTGAACTTGCCGAATTTCCCACTTCAGTTACTTTTCCTGCTTTATCCATTCCCTTAAATTTGACCTTAACGCAAGTCGTGAATGCGATGAAAATTAGTTGGGATATTCCTACCTTATTGGATGTCAATTATAACTACGATGGCTTTTATATCTATCGCCGCGCAACGGGTACGACAGATTTTGAACGTATAGGTTCATTGGGCAAAGGCGCAGCACCGCTGCCGGGTCAGACAGTTGAAACCTTTTTCGATTATACGGGCATTCCCGAGCAGTCCTACGAATATTATGTGACTGCATACCATCAAACCGAAACGAATTTATACGAAGCACCTACTGCAGTCCAAACTGGTATGTTCCCAGCTGTTCATCCTTTTCAAGTAGTAAGTGCCGTTCCAGGCGTAGGACAAGTACGGATTGAATGGAATACGTACAGCACGAGCTACCGTAATATTGATGGAATCATTCTCTATCGCAACAATGATTCGCTGACGG
>JBGCES010001070.1:0-1664 GCA_045106545.1 Saprospiraceae bacterium | reverse complement strand
CAATTAGCGGGTACTGGAAAAGTCTGCCAAGCACGATCATCGAAGTTAATTGCTTGAAAATCAGCAGGCTTATCCGCAGGTTTTTTCACCCATTTAAATTTCCATAATCCATTCAATGATTGATACCAACGTGAATGCTCTTTAGCATTTTGCAAGGCTAAAGCTTCCGTTTCAAACGGAAATACTTCCGCATGTGGCGCGAGTTTATTGACCCCAAAAACTTCGTGGTTTTCGTGATAGGATTGTGCTGACAGAACACTGTAAAAACAGCATAAGAGGAGGAAATGGAATTTATACACTTGTCGTAGATTTGATTAAAAAAGTGGAACAACAAGATAATTAATTTTTGCTAGGGTGCCACTTTCCGTTCCGTCTGAGCTTATTCTATTTTCAACACTAAATACTAAAAGTAGCAGAAAATTAAATGTCATTATCTTAGGAAAATCTACGAAGTAGATGAACTATGAATAGCCGTGGGTGAAACCCACGGTGATTGATGAAAGTGGTTTTACAACTCTGAAGGAGTTGAACTTTTATCAAGTTTGACTCTTTCAGAGTCATTAATGGAATATTGCTGCTATTGTTTCCGCAGGTTGCACCTGCGGCTATTCATAGTTTGTTCCCTTCAGGAACACAATATACATACCTTATTTTAATGATATTCAGCAAAAAGAGTCATACGAAATAGAAGACATAATGTCTTTCACAGCCTGCTCCGCAATATTGCGTAAACCTACTTGAATCATAAATACTTAGCGAAGCGATTTCACGAAGTAATCTGCGTCTATCTGCGTAAAAAATTAAATCTTTTTCAAAACTTCGGACACGCCTATTTTGTAAATTTCACATTGTCCTTTACCGTTAACTTTTCTAAATACAAACAAAGCCTTACCTTAGCGCACCTTACCAAATTGACCTGCCACCTTGTTTAAAAAGTGACATTATGAAAGAAGATAAATCCGTTGTAGCATCAACTTCCGAAGAAGAAATCGTTATCGTTCCAACCGTAGAAATTCCCGACGAAGAAAAAATCGTCCACTCCGACGAAGCGACGGTCAGCACACGTTTTAAAGACATTTATCGCGAATTTACACCCAATCAAATCACGGATTTTCGGGTCAACGGTCAGCTATTCACCTTTGGTTGTGAAAACGGCGTAACGCTCCGAGTCGAAGTAATGACGGATAAAATCATTCGCTTTAGGTATGCGCATAATGGACGTTTTGAACGCGATTTTTCTTACGCCGTCGATCCCAAATTTACGGCGAAAAATGTCCCCGTTGGTTTACACGTCACGACGGATTTTTACGAAATAAAAACGGCAGAAGTCCAGTGTAAAATCAATAAAAACAATCTCGGCGTGCAATTATTGGATAAAAATGGCGCGGTGATGCTCGAAGATGCAGCGGGTTTTTATGCGTATTGGACGATTTTGGAAGGCGTATCAGAGGTCAAAATGTCTAAAAAAGCGCAGGCGGGCGAGCAATTTTTTGGTTTAGGGGATAAAAGCTGCGATCAAAATATGCACGGTAAGCAATTTGAAAATTGGTGTACAGATTCTTTCGCTTACGGCAAAGACACTGATCCATTGTACCGCGCTGTACCATTTTATTACGGTTTACACGATAAACGCGCGTACGGAATTTTCTTTGACAATACGTATA
>JBGCES010000107.1:0-6298 GCA_045106545.1 Saprospiraceae bacterium | reverse complement strand
CACCCGTGGGTATGCCTCAGACTATTCCCTACACCATTAGTGGTATGGATTACACACAGGCACCCAATTCGGCTTTCAATTGGTCTTGGACAGAATCAAATGGAGAACTTACTTCGATTAGCTCGGGTGCGAATAGTACCTTTCCAACCCTTGAACCAGCTGTATCGACCACTTACATTGTTACTGCCGCCGACCCCGTTACAGGCTGCGCGGCAATGGATACTATGACTCTGAATATTAATAACGTTTACGCGAATGCGGGTTCAGATCAGGCGGGAGTCTGTGAAGGTACTTTAATTCGATTAGGTTCTTCTCTAAATGTGAATAACAGTGTAGCTGGGGCTACCTTCCAGTGGTCACCCACTGCGGGTTTGAATGACCCTATCGGTACAACCAACAGCACTTCTGGCCAACCATATCTAACGGTTCCGAATGCGCCTTCGGGCATTACCTATACCTTAACGGTAACGGATCCTGATACGGGTTGTCAAGCAACGGACGATGTTGTTATCACCTCCAATACCACCCCTCCTGGCTCAATGACGAACCAAGTAGATGCGGGATGCCCCGGAAGTCCTGAATCTGCTTTTTTTGGTTCTATCGAATCGGGCGCGACTTATGACCTCAGCGTTGTTTCTGGTGGCGGAGATTTATCTTGGTTTACTAGCCCCACTTCCAACTCAACTTCTCGCAGGGTTTCACTGGTCATCCCTCAGGGAACAGCAGCAGGTACTTATGTCTTTCAGGTAACGAAAACTAAAGGTGTTTGTGGTTCAACTACTGCGCTCTATACGATTACGGTGAATGAAGAACCTACTTTAACACTTGCCGCTTCTCCACCTGTTTGTGGAACGCCCTTTACCGCAATCACTTCGACTCCTGATGTACGGTTTTTTGGTGATGCGCGTGAGTATTTATACACGACCGATGCTGGAACGACAAATATTGACGGTTCTTATTATAGTACCGTTTACATTGAACCCTCTGCTGAGGAGCGGGTGTTACGCGGAAGCACCAGTAGTTTCTGCAGTAGCAGCATTGTCATCCCAGCTTCTACGACCGAAACTGCAAGTGCGGGAATAAGTCAGAGCTATTGTGAAGGCGATGCTCCAATCCAATTAGGGGAAGCCAATTCAGGAACATCGCACGAGTGGACTGCGATAGGATTCAGCAGCACCGCTACGGGAACTACAATGGAACCCACTGCTGGGGAAGCAACTACCATGTTGGGGTATCTGTCTTCCACTACTGCCAATACACCTACTTTTAGTCAAACTACGCATACGCCTGGTATCTATATTTACGAAATGACTTCTACGTTTGGGGATGGCTGCTTTGCTTCGGCACAAGTTACTATTACCGTCGCAGATCCCATTGGCGATTTAGTGGGCGGTAGTCAACAGACTTGTATAGGTGGAAGTGTTACGCTGGGAATAAGTCCTGCGGCATTTGGCTACAATTATTCTTGGACGGCACTTGAGCCATCTTCAGAAGGATACACCATCAGCAATGCTACTTCTGCTAATCCTACGGTCAATCCCGTAGTGACAACGACTTATCGCTTGATCGCTACAAATAGTGCGACGGGTTGTCAATCTATCCAGACCGTAACGGTTTCCGTAACGGAGCAACCAGACATCGCCGATGTGGATATGGTAGCTCAATGTGCGCCGATTAGTGCCGTGGATTTGACTGCTCAGATACCGAATTATGGTACTTACTTCAATCCAAGTTGGACGCAGAATAGTGTGCCAGGTGCGATTGTTGCAACTCCCACTTCCGTTATGCCAACCCAGACGACGGAGTATTTTTTAGTTGCCGAAAATGAATTCGGCTGTCCTGATACCGCGAAGGTGACGGTTAATGTAGAAAGTCCAGTAACGCCCATAGTTGTATCAATGGTCAATACTTCTTGTCCAGTAATCATGATAGATTTAGCAGATTATCAAGGAAGTCCTTCTAATCCAGCTTACACGCTGGAGTGGCATACAGCAAATAATACCAATGTAGGAACTTTGGTTACCAATACGGTAGTTGGAGTGGGTACTTATTATCTGTTTGAGACCACGCCGATTGGGTGTGTGAGTACGAGTGATGAATTGGTTTATACAATTAGCGGGCGACCAACACTATCCGCTGCAAGTAGTAATCCAACTACCTGTGGTGGTAACGATGGCTCAATTACCTTGACCTTAACTAACGTTCCCGATGGTACTTACACCATCAATTACATGGATGACGCACTAAGTGCGCAGACCTTTACCAATATAGCCGTAGCGAGTGGTTCAGCAACCATTAGTGGACTAAGTGAGGGAACGTATAATGATTTGAGTATTACAGTGAATGGTTGTACCTCCACAGAAGATATAGATTTCACTTTGATGGATGCGGTCTCTGCCCCAATTGCCACAACTTCTACCACTTGTAGTGATAACGGTACAGGCGGGAACACTAACGATGATACTTTTACCATTACTGTAAATGCAACCAATACTAATCCTGGAGCAAGTGGACAATACTTGGTCATTTACAATGGAACAACTCTAAATGGAAGTGGAACAGCTTATGATGCAGATATCGTAGTGAGCCACCCAGATTTTGTAGCGGATGGAAGTTTCTCTCCGACCCTAACGATCCGCGACGTAGATGATGCGGGTTGTGAGGTAATGGAAACGGTAGCGGCAGTAGCTAACTGTTCTACTTGTCCAGCAACGATTTGTTTACCAATTAGTGTTACCATCATGCGAGGTCAATAAAATTATTAAAATAGGATAAAATAAGAATCAGATCGACACAATTTTTTGTTATCAGCACCAGCCGTTCTTTATAGCGGCTGGTGTTTTAGTAATACCATTATTATAGGTAGTTTTCTCCAAGGCAAAGTAGCACAAATTGAACACTATCCGCTCGTTTAAAATCAACACCAACGAGTTAATAATAAATTGAAGGAACGAATGGAGAGTGCATTTAGAAAAATTTATGGATAGGAAAATTTGCTCACAAATAAAAAAACCAATACATGATTGTAAACCACGCATTGATTTTAGCAAATTTATATGAACAAAATACTTCTTAAAAAAGTCCATCTTTGACTAAGAAGCTATCAATGGATTTTTAGCTTTTGTAAAGTGGGTGATAAATCATTTTTCATAAATAGATAAATAGCTCCATCATAAATAAAGCTAAGTTATTGGGCGGAATTAGACACAAGTTATTTTTTTAAGATTTTCCATAATTGCCGCATAACTTCCTTTCCGTCAGCCACTTTTAGAAAATAAAAATAACTTATATCTAATTTTAATTCGCCACTTATTCCCTAATAAATAGGGAAACAGATTTCTACTTCACGAAAATAAAAGTGAGCGAAAAATACTACCATTGTAGCATTTTTCAGCTCACAAACATTTCCAATCAATTTTTCTAACGATTGATACTCAATCGTTCTATTTTATGAGTAGTTGCCGCTTTGATTTGTACCAAATAGATACCGCCCGCTAACTGACTTACATCTAATGCAGTCGTACCTGCTGGAGCATAATCAAATTGTTGCTGCTGCACTACTCTACCTGTATTATCTAGGATAGTAACGACTACCGATTGCTCAGCAACTGTCGTCAAATCTACGTTAACTACCGATTGTGCAGGATTTGGATACATCCAATTACTACCATTGCTACCATCCAGAAGTGGTGTAGGTGAGTTACCTTTTATTACTACGGTATAGTCTTCTACTTCGCCGTTAGCAAAATCACCACAGGCGTCTGCATATGCGTTACGCTGCATAGTGATTCGCATACGCGTTGCACCAATTTGAGCAGCTGTTGGTACGCTGATGTCTCCAGAGACTGCTTCCTCACCGGCTTGACGTTCAAATGCTAATTCATCTGCATCAGAAAAATCACCATCTTGATTCCAATCAATGTAAATGCGCCAGTATAATTCATATTCACCCCAACCTACACCTGGTGTAAGAGTGAAAGCAAGATCTTGGCCTCTAGTAGCATCCGTACGTTCAGTAGTAAAGTTAGCATAGCCACCTTTGCCTGAAGTTCTATTGATTGAACCCACGCGCACGTTTGTGATCCATTGATGCCAAGGAGATGTTCCTTTAGCGGAACAATATTCATTAGTATTTTCATCGTTTTCACCATTAGTATCACTAGGTTGAACGATAATGTTAAAACCACACTCGCGGCTACTTCCACACTGATCCGAAATAGTGTAAGTAATCCTTGAAGTTCCAACGGGGAACACTGCACCATTACTAAGACCAGCAAACTGAATTATACTTACGCCACTTGCACAGGTAGTCGTTGCGGTAGGCTCGTTCCAGTTTACTCTTGCTCCATTTGTAGAGGTCTGGGTTACCGTGATGTCATTCGGACAACTAACCGTTAAATTACTAGTTGTTTCATTACAATCATCACGAACTTCAATACGTGCCACGTTAGCTTCACCCGTATATCTGTCGCAGCCTGGGCGACGCGCACAACGCAAATAACAAGTACTAACGTTTACATTCCCAGGATTATAGGCTGCGTTAGTTGCTCCACTGACAATTTTCCAATTAGAAACGTCTGAATTGGCCACAATATCTGCTATAGTCACTGCAATCGGTGCACAATCCACTTCGTTTTTCAACCATAGGTATTCAACTGCGCCACCACTTCCACCGCTAGCACTGGTACAGTTACCAATCACTGGGGCTTCACTAGGATCGCAGATTTGCAGAGTACCAACACACAATCCACCAAAACCAATTTTTCCACCATTAGTGATATTGTCGCAAGTAGTTACTGGTGTACCTTCACAGCCACAGGCATTCGCAGTTACGCGGTCGTTAGTCGTATTTGGATTACCATCATTACAAGTAGCCCCCGGAGTAGCTGGGAAATTCGGGTTATTGGGTTGACAATCTTCATTATTACAAACGCCATCGCCATCGCTATCACCGCCTTCATCTGTACAAGGAGCACAAGTTTCTGCCTTGACTGTACGGTCAGGTAGATCAACAGGACATTCATTGTTCCCCCAGCGTACGCGCAAGTCATAAGTGCCAGGTGCAAGATTATTAATCGTAAAACTGCCTGTGTTATCTTCTACATTATAAGCAGCGGGCCATGTTCTACCTCCGTTAATGCTAAACTCGATGGCGTGACGAGCGGGGTTGTCCGTAAAATTAAAAGTAATACTACCGTTATTACCATCGCAGGTTTTATCGGTCTTGGTGATGGAGGTAACATTAGGCAACGGATCAGCACCAATCGTGCGGTCGGGTAGATCGACGGGACATTCATTGTTCCCCCAGCGCACGCGCAAATCGTAAGCACCTGGTGCAAGATTGTTAATCGTAAAACTGCCTGTGTTATCTTCTACATTATAAGCAGCGGGCCATGTTCTACCTCCGTTAATGCTAAATTCAATTTCGTGACGAGCAGGATCGTCTGCGAACTTAAAAGTAATACTGCCATTTTTACCAGCACAAGTTTCATCAGTCTTAGTGATAGAACTAATCTTTGGTATAGAATTCACATTAACTGTAAAATTCTCCGTATTCGAACAGCCTGCGGGGTTAGTATAAGTAACTTTCCATACGCCTTCATTTACACTGCCATCATTTACTGTAGGTAATAAAATCTGATCTCTCTTCACACCATTGGTGCCACCATGAAAGTTCCGTCCATCGGGACGCTTGAACTCAAATTGCCATTCGTTGCTAAACTCACCACCAAAGTCCAACAACACTCGCGCTCCTGAACAGACCGTCACCGAATTGCGCTCTTGAAATCCACCACCGTCAACGCTGATGAACTGACGTAAATCTACGCCATCCGCACAGGGATCAACTTGACGGGTTACGTTAAACATCGCACCATTTACTAGTAAACTTGCACAAATATCGCCTCCTCCCTGAATCAACAGACTATTTACATCAACGCCCGTCGTCTGACCAGGTATAACAATACTCAAGTCAAGCGTATTCGGGTTATAAACTAGCGGATGAATAGTAAATTTACCTGTTTCGTTAACCATAAAACTAGGGCGGCTGTTAGTTGCCTGAATCACTAATCCATTACCCTTCGTTAGTACATAGATTACCTGAAAACCATTCGGGCGATTCTGACCCGAAACCGTAGCCGTTAGGGTAACATTCGTATTCGTAATGACTTGATTAGGATTATTTGGAGTTGCACTACCAGCATCAGCATTACAGGGAACAGGATTTACATTAACCGTGAAATTTGCGGTATTGGTACAGCCATTTGGATCGGTGTACGTTACTTTCCATACCCCTTCA
>JBGCES010001069.1:0-2977 GCA_045106545.1 Saprospiraceae bacterium | reverse complement strand
TACCGCCCGCTAAATAGCGCGTCACACTAAAATTTTTGTCTTTGAACTGAATCAAACCACCTTCCAATGACCTCATTTGGAACTTCTTAATCATCGCTGTTAATACCACTCCTACTACCAGTGCAGTGCCAATGATGCCATACATGTGAAAAGATTGGAAGCGAAACATTTCCTGAATTCGGTACCAAGAAATAGCTTCCGACTTGGTCATAATGATGCCAAAAAAGATACCGATTAGTAGATATTTTAAATATTTCATTTTATGCAAATTAAAGAGCATAGAAAATACGCGCACGCCCATTATATTAAGCCAGCTGCGTAAACGCTAACACTTTTTCTAAAAAATAAATGGAAAAATAAGGTGAGTCATTACTAATCCACCAATGAAAAAACCAATCACTGCAATCAGTGAAGGCAACTGCAAATTGGATAAGCCGCTAATGGCATGTCCCGAAGTACAGCCACCTGCCCAGCGCGTACCAAATCCGACTAAAAAGCCACCAACCACTAGCATCAGAAAACCCTTAATGGTCAATAAACTCTCCCAAGAAAAGTATTCCAGTGGCACTAGTTCACCGTCAAAGGCAATGCCCAATTCTTTTAAGTCGGCAATTGTATCCGCAGAAATTTGTACGCCAGCGGGGTCGGATAAATAAGTCGTAGCAATAAAACCACCGACAATCGCCCCAAAGACAAAGACTAAATTCCAGATTTGATCCTTCCAATTAAATTTAAAAAAGGAAACATTTTTACCTGCGCCACCAATAGCACACATGGTTCGCAGATTAGAACTAACGCCAAATTCGCCGCCTGCCCAGAGTAATAAAAACATGACGAGGGCGATCAGCGGGCCCGACACATACCAGGGCCAAGATTGGCTCAATATTTCAATCATTCTTTTTTGTGTTATTAAGAGTTTGTTTGAGTAATAATTTAGATTCTTTTATAAAGTAGTTGGACAAACGTAGTCCGTCACGGGTATTTGAGTTTCTTTAATTGCTTTAAAGCCACCTTGTACATCAATTAGATTATGGAAACCCCGTGATTTCAAAATCGAGGCCGCAATCATAGATCGATAGCCACCTGCACAATGGATATAGAAATCCTGCTCTTTAGGAAATGCTGCTAGATGATCGTTTATTTCACTTAAAGAAGTATTATCTGCGGTTGCGATGTGTTCTGAAAGATATTCTGATTTTTTACGTACATCAAAAATGGCTACTTCTTCCTTATTCATTGCTGCTTGTAAGGTTTCTGCTGGAACAGAAGTAACACTATCCGTTTCCTTACCTGCTGCTTTCCAAGCCGCTACACCGCCCTCCAAATAGCCTAATGTATTATCAAATCCAACTCTTGATAAGCGCGTTACTGCCTCTTCTTCCTGTCCTTTATCGACAATCAGAATAATGGGCTGCTTTACATCCACTACTAACTCTCCGACCCAAGGCGCGAAACTTCCACTTAAACCAATAAAGATGCTATTCGGAATGTGAGCCTGAGCAAAAGCGGCAGGTTTACGCACATCCAGCATCAAGGCTTCTGTTTCATTTGCGATGACTTCAAATTCAGCGGGTGTCAACGGTTTCATTCCATCAGTTAACACTTGATCAATGCTTTCGTATCCTTCCTTATTCAATTTTACATTCATTGGAAAGTACGCTGGTGGCGCTTCCAAACCATCTGTTACTTCCTTAATAAACTCCGCTTTAGTCATATCTGCTCGCAGCGCATAGTTCATCTTCTTTTGGTTACCCAAAGTATCCACAGTTTCTTTCATCATATTCTTTCCACAAGCACTTCCAGCACCGTGAGCAGGATAGACAGTAACGTCGTCAGGTAGCGGCATAATTTTATTGCGCAAGCTATCGTAAGAATATCCCGCTAGATCTTCCATCGTCAAGTGTCCTGCTTTCTGAGCTAAATCAGGTCTGCCCACATCTCCTAAAAATAAGGTATCTCCTGTAAAAATCGCTGTTTCTTTCCCTTGCTCGTCTAGCAAAAGATAAGTCGTACTTTCCATCGTATGACCTGGCGTATGTAGTACTTTAAAAGAGATTTTGCCTAGTTTGAAAATTTCGCCATCCTTGGCAATATGCGCTTCGAAACTAGGATTGGCATTTGGGCCGTAGATAATCGTTGCGCCCGTTTTTTCTGCCAATGTGATGTGCCCACTGACGAAATCTGCATGGAAATGGGTTTCAAAGATATACTTGATCTTTGCCCCGTTTTCCGTCGCTTTTTTGATGTATGGCGATACCTCTCGTAATGGATCGATAATCGCGACTTCGCCCTCACTTTGGATGTAATAAGCACCTTGTGCTAAACAACCTGTATATATTTGTTCTATAATCATTTTTATGATATAATTTGAGTTTTGCTAAATTGCTGGTACAAAAATGCAACCTTTATTTCGTTTGCTTAGTAACTTTTGTTACGGAGTGGTCGCATCCGTCCTTTCATTTTTGGGTAAGAATTCAATAACCGTAATTTGGTTACGATTCGTGATAATTTTATTATCTAATGCTAATTTTTTTACTAGTCGAGAAATCACTACGCGGGAAGTATTGAGATCATTCGCTATTTTATAATGTGTGATATCTAGGTAGGGCGAACCAAAAACCATCGCACGATCTTTTAGGTATTTGTACAAACGTCCTTCCATATTATGAAAAACGACGACGTTAATCGCTTCCAGCATTTCGGACATCCGCAGATCGTAACTTTCAAACACAAATGCCCGCCATGTTTTATATTTAATCAACCATTCTTCCATTTTTTGAATGGGAATCATGTAGAGCAAAGTCGGTTTTTCAGTCACGGCGCGAATTTCGCTTTTTTTATTACCCAAACAACAAGTCATGGTCATCGCGCAAGAGTCACCTGTTTCCAAATAATACAGTAAGAACTCATTACTGTCCTCGTCTTCATTGACGATTTTAATTGCCCCTTCCAAGATCAATGGCATATGGGTCAGCTT